>CALDGT010001046.1 GCA_937942935.1 uncultured Chloroflexota bacterium
GGACGCCTCTACATGGGAACTCACCTTTACCGTAAAGGTACACACGCACGCCGTCCGTCAGGTGCATTTTAGCCCAGACGGAAGCCAATTGGTCGCGGTGGCGGGTGATACGGTCAAAGTCATTGATGTGACCACTGGCGAAGTTTTGCACCAACTCACAGGACACAAGCGCCCGGTGTATGATGTGGCATATAACCCCAACGGCACACAAATCGCCACGGCTTCATTTGATGATACTGTCAAATTATGGGATGCGCTCACAGGTGAATTAATCATCACCATCACCGAGAATACAGAGAGTGTATTGTGTGTCAAATATAACCCAGAAGGCAATTTGGTCGCCACAAGCAGTTATGATGGCATGGTGCGCGTGTTCAATTCGGTCACAGGCGAATTGCTCCAAACCTTAGAAGGACACGCCGAAGTGCCGTATGAATTGGAATATACCGAAGATGGTCGCACGCTTTTTACCATCGCACAAGATAACACCGTTTGTAGCTGGGATGTCGCCACAGGTGATGTGAACGAAGTTTGGGAAGTCCCACCCGTGAGCGAATTTACTCAAAGCCCAGATGGGCGTATTATCATGCTCAATAGTTATGAAAATCCTGTCCGTGTATGGGATTTGCAAACCGATGAAACCTTATTCACCTTTGATGGCGTATTTTTGCCACCCTTCCACGCCATGACCTATAACTCAGATGATGGTCAATTACGCACAGGCGCATTTGATGATGGTGTGTGGGTGTGGAATGTGAGTTCATGGGAATTGGTCGAGGTGGTACAAGGCGAAATGGAACGGGAAGATGCGATTGCGACATCGCCAGATGGCACACTCTTGGCTGTTGCGCTGGATAATGGCGATATTGCCCTCACCACACCAGAAGGCGAAGTGTTGGCAAAATTGCTCGGACACACCATGCCCGTTGTCGGGTTAGCTTTCACGCCAGATGGTACGCGACTCATCAGTGTGGGGTCAGATGGCACAATCCGCCAATGGGGATGCGGTGGCAATTGCACTGACGCATAAAAATGATACAAGAGGACGGCTTATACCCGTCCTCTTTTGTTAATTTGGGGTGTTTTCATGATACAATCATCATAAATGACATCTTAAGAGGGGATATGCCATTATTGATGAAGGAGATTCATCATGAAATATCTTTGTCTGATGCTCATCACATTCTTTTTGTTTCCCATCCTAGTCATCGCTCAATCTGATGATTTAGCCCCTATCAATACCTTGCTCAACCAAGCCGAAATCGCATTAGATGAGGGCAATTTGGCAACCGCACAAGGATTGATTATCGGCGCAAATTTGCTCATCACCAAAGATATGATGACGGTTTGCCCTGTATTGGAATCGGTAAAATCATTGCTCGACCAAGCCTCGATTATGCCCGATATTGAGCGCACCCGCGCCACCCTCGTCAGCGCCCGCGCCCTGATAGATACCTGCACCGCACCCGCGCCCGAAATACCTCAAAATACGGCTATCCCAACCAACCCGAATGCTATCAGCGCCCAAAATATTACCCAAGTGACACAACTAAGCCAAATTGGGAACGGGTATGTTAATAGTATTGTGTATTCCCCCACAGGCGATACATTCGCAGTGTGGGGAGGTGTTGGTATTTGGATATATGATGCGACCATCCCCAACGCCACCCCATTTTTGCTGGATAATTATCCCTATGATACCCGCGCCGTTGCCTATAGCCCCGATGGACGATATATCGCCACAATCGTAGGTGCGTATGATATTTATATTTGGGATATTGCCAGCAGGACAATTGTCAAACGGCTTACATTTTTTGCCGCCCGCCAATTGGGCTATAACGCCACAGGCACAATTTTATTCATCAGGGGCGATAATATGTTCAGGTTCTTCTCAACTGAGACAACCTCTTTGTTATATGAATCGGCTTGGAGCGAAAAATCAATTTTAGATATGGCTTATCACCCTGATGGCAATAGCATCGCTTTGACATTTGAATCGGATACGGCGGATGTCTCTTTGTGGACAATCAGCGACCCAAATTTTGGGGTGGGGACAGAAGTCACACACTCCCAACAATTGCCAATCCCCGATGGAGTGATTTATAGCATTGGCGATTTAGAATTTTCGCCCGATGGTTCGCGGTTGTTGGGGTCAAATTATTATAATAATGGCGTGATTTGGGATGTGGCGAGCGCCAGTGTGTTACAAATATATTCTAATGGCTTGCCCAATATAGATGTGAATCCGGTCTATGAGACTATCTTAACATGGTGTGCTTGGTGCGATTATACGCGCATTCTCTCTTTTCAAGGAGATGCCTTACATGAATTGACGATTCCCAAAATGGTAGGTGCCACTTTTAGCGCCGATGGTAATACCTTACTTACCCTTGATAGTGAAGATTCGCTCAATACACGGGTTCAACATTGGGATGTCAACACCGGTCAATTACTCCAAACACGCATGGGGCAAGATTGGTATTCGGTGAGTGATATGTACCTTTCACCAGATGGCGAAAAGGTAATAGTGCTTTCTGGAAATAAAATTGTGGTTTACTCGGTCAATACAGGGGAACGCCTGATGACTATACAACCAAATAGCAATATTTATGTTTTTGGATACATCTCTATGAGTCCAGATGGTCGGTTGGTGGCATATTCAGATCATCAATCGAATCTTATCTTTTTAGATGCCCAAACAGGCGAAACAATGCAACAATTCACCCAAGATTATGGCACGATGGCTTTTAGTCCAGATAGTCGGCGCTTATTGCTTGGTGGTGAAACAGTGCGCGTGTGGGATATAGAAGCCCAAGCCGTCATTATGACTCTGGGCGATAACGATAATACAATTTATCAACTCGCTTATAGCCCCGATGGTCGCCTAATTGCCACTGTTGACGGTTCACTCATCCGCATATTCGATGCTCAAACTGGTGTACAACTCCATGTGTTGCAAGATCATTCCGATAACATTACTAAGGTTATATTTAGCC
>CALDGT010001047.1 GCA_937942935.1 uncultured Chloroflexota bacterium
TACGAGAAATTAGAGAGGAAAGAGATAATGAACTCTTGGGTCGTAGTGGATTCTAATGTGTTTCTTGCAACCATTATCCCAGACAATAATACACAAAAAGCGCACAATTTAATTCAGTTTATAAAAGTAAAACAGCTTCAAATTGCTGTACCAACACTTTTTCGCTATGAAGTTGTGGCGGTGATTCGCAATATCTAGCCGTTGCAGAACAGATTGGCTGTGATTTTTGGACAATAGATAGCCGACTGGTGAATGTCGTCTCGCCTACATGGTCATGGGTAAAGTGGTTAGGGGGTTTTGCATAATGACAAAAAATAATATCATAAAAAGTTAACATCAGTTAATTTTATCCCCTGTTGTTGTATGCTTTTGGGTTAAACAACGGCATAGGTTTTGACATCAGATTCGCAAAAATTTTCATCCATCATGAAAGTTTCTCGTTAACACCCCTCGTAGATATTGACACAAGTAACCGTTACGATTAGTGAGAAATTTAGCGGATATTTCTATTTTTGATATGAGGAGTAAGATTGTGAAGTGTCGTGTATTTTCTATTTTAATGCTCATGGTATTGTCGCTCGTGAGCATTGCCCCGCTAACCGCGCAAGAAGAAGATGTGGATGCTTTTCCTGTGACCATCGAACACAAATTTGGTAGCACCACCATCACTAGCGCCCCACAACGCATTGTCTCTATCGGTTACACCGAACAAGATACTCTGTTGGCATTGGGTGTGCAACCTATCGCCATCCGTTATTGGTATGGCGAAGAAGATGCAATCTTGGCATGGGCAGAAGATAAAGTCGAAGGTGAATCCCCTATCGTCTTAGAATTGACCTATGGCGCATTGAATTATGAAGCCATCCTTGAACTAGAACCAGACCTCATCAGCGCGGTGACATCGGGTATCACCGAAGAAGAATATAATATGCTCTCGCAAATCGCCCCAACCATCGCACAAACCGATGAATACATTGATTTTGGGATGCCTTGGCAAGATGTGACACGCATGATTGGCGCCGCAGTTGGTAAAAGTGATGAAGCAGAAGCCCTTATTGAAGAAGTTGAAGGTTTAGTCGCAGAAGCACGCGCCAAAAACCCGCAATTTGAAGGCAAAACGCTTGCCTCTGCATATTATTATGATGATATTTTCGGCTTCTATACCGAACAAGATTCACGGGGACGTTTTTTCACCGAATTGGGCTTTGTTGTCCCAGAAGAATTGAACGAATTGGCGGGTGAATCGTTCTATGCCAATATCAGCATTGAACGCATGGATTTGCTCGACCAAGATTTAATCGCCATTGTGAATTTGCAATTCATCGAAGGCGGACGCGAAACCTTAGAATCGGATGTTTTGTTCAGCCAATTGAATGCCGTAAAAGAGGGGCATGTATTATATTTTGAAGAAGATGTCGAAAATGCGCTTGGCTTCTATTCCCCCCTCAGCATCCCCTTTGCGCTTGAAGCCGTATTGCCACAATTAGAAGAAATTTTCCCACCAGAAACCGAATCCTAAAATTATCCCTATCCCCCTCAGATTCTTTGAGGGGGATAAAGTCTATTTTTGCTTAATCCTTGCGAAATATCATCAAGGTGTGGTCATTGAGCCGATTAAACGGAAAAATCCGCGCCAGCCGATGTTCCCACCCGCGCATGAATCCCCAAAAACGGGGATATTTTGCCACCAACGGCGCGAGATAACTCGGTGGCAAGGTCACGCCGATGCCAACCATGCGCTCTAAGCGCAAGCCAGCCCGCGCAAAATCTCGGCGCAGTTCTGCATGAGACGGATACCACACACGCAACGCACCCCCATTGCCCACATGCACCAATCGCCCACCAAAAAATCGGCGTATGGCTTGCTTGGGGCGCAAATGGAGGACATGCCACAGCATTTCGATTGGGCAAGTGCGCGTCATGGTGACAATCACCGCTATTCCATTCGATTTGACGTGCTGGTGAATAAATTCTGCCAATTCTGCCCGATTTTCGACACAATTAATCACCCCAAAATTAGAAAATATCGCATCAAAGGGGGTATTGGTGAGGGGAGAACTTGGCAAATGATTGAGGTCAAGTTGGAGAAAAGATACCCCGCCCCCTAGCCCTCTTCCCATTTCATGGAGAGGGGGAACAGGTGATGAATTTGAATCCGTTGGTACGGTTGTAGGGGCTTGCACCGTGTTTGTAGGGGCTTGCCATGGCAAGCCCCTACTATTTAATGAAATATTTTTCTCGCTTGCCACCGCTATCATCTCGCCAGAGGCATCGGTCGCCAAGACAGAAATGCCCATTCCTGCAAAATGACGGGCATCTTCGCCTGTACCGCACCCCAATTCTAAAATCGTCATCGGCGCGGTGAACGGGGTGTGCTTCCAAACACATTCGCGCAACCATTGACCGAGTAACTGGTCGGTAAATTCGGCATCATATTCGCGGGCAGTAGGGTCAAATGCGGGTGTGGTGGTCATGAATTGTCCTTGAGCTGTTTTTCAAAGAAGGCAATCACCCGCGCCCGTGCATCAATAATCGAATTCGGGTCGTTTTTTCCGTCACCCATCAAGGGCAACATAACCCGCATGATGAACGGGAACGGGTCTTGCGAATGGTCATTCATGAAGGCGTGGTTGGTGTTGGGGTATTCCTTCACATCATGGTCAATGCCTGCCTTCGTGAGTGTCGTTTCTAATTTGGATGCAACGCCTCTCAGTGTGCGGTCAGATGCGCCATAACTAGCGACAATCGGGCAGGATTGACTGAGATAATCATCATAATCTTTGGGCAATGTGCCATAATTCACACTTGCCACATCATACCCACCTTTGGGCGCAAGCATTAAGGCAAACCCACCACCAAAACAAAATCCGATGAGACCTACTTTGCCCGTAGATTGTTCATGATTGATAAGCCATTGGCGCGTGATTTCCATTTTATCGAATAGCGCCCCTTCCCCACGCAGATAATCGCGCATGATGCCACGCAAACACCCCAAGAAGGTGCGTCCATTAAACAAATCTGGCGCGGCGACCAAATAGCCTTCTCTTGCCAGCCAATCGGCTTGAATCCGCACATCATTCGACATCCCAAGCGCATCATGAATGATACACACCGCAGGAAATTTTCCTGTTCCGTCTGGCATAGCGACATGAGTCGCAAAATCTTGACCGTCGACTTGTAGTGCGATGGTGGTTTGCATGAAAGTGTCCTTTCTATGATGTAGGCGGTTATGTATATTCAGTCTGCTTGTTCTGGCAAGCCCATCAAAGCCTGTGCAACTGTCTTAAATTGGGGTTTGCCGAATAAATTATGACGTTCAACATGTGTGGCTTCTGGCAAGTCTAGGGTTTGATTCAATTTTTTATCAACACCGAAAAAGATAAGGCGTTGGCGCTTTTGGGCATTCCCAAAATGTGCCGAATTAAGGACACCATAGGTCACATGATACCCCATATCACTCATTTCGGCTAAAATCGCGTCCAATAACCGACCTT
>CALDGT010001048.1 GCA_937942935.1 uncultured Chloroflexota bacterium
AAATGAAGGCTTAAATGTAGATGTGGGTCCTGTGAACGATGTTCACGACATCAGTCGATATGATGCGGCGGTTTTGGGTAGTTCCATTCGCATGGGGAATTGGTTGCCAGAACTTGTAGATTTTATGAAAGATAACCTTAAGCATCTCCAAAATATGCCTGTCGCTTTTTTTACGGTGTGCCTAACTTTGAATGAAGATACAGCAGAAAACCGTGAAACAGTTCGCCATTACCTAGACCCTGTTCGTCACTTGGTTAATCCTGTGACCGAAGGGTATTTTGCGGGCAAAATGGATTATGCCCGCCTATCGCTTCCTGTCCGTTGGATGGTGAAGAAAATGAAAGCGCCCGAAGGTGATTTCCGTGATTGGGAAAAGATTCACCGTTGGGCAACTGACCTCAAGCCGTTTTTGGTGGGCAACCTCATCCTGCCCAGATAGATAGACTCCTGTTTGCACATGGCGCGGGGCGTACAACACCCCGCGTCTTTTTTTTCATCAAAATCCCCCTGCGCCTTTTTTTCATTTGTCAACCAAATATAAATTTTTCTTGATGATTTCTTATGACCCCTTGTGGTCTTACAAAATTTATGTCATAATGGTTATAGTGGTGGGATTTCCCCACGCACCTTACCAATAGAATAGGGAAAAACCAAAGCGCGTATGAATTATAAATACCCTTCTAAACACCTCACGCAATCGTTTGGATTTCAGAATAATGGCGGGTACGACCGCGAAGAGCGCCGCCTCACCGTAGAGACGATTGACAATCATGTTTATTTTTATGCCGATGTGGATAGTGACCGTTGTTTGGCACTCATCCGCGCCATCCGCGAAACCGATAGCACGCTCCGTAACGAGCAACTATCACGCGGGTTAGAAGGGCAACCGCTTACCCCCATTTGGTTGCATATCCATTCTTACGGGGGTGATTTATTCACAGGGTTCAGCATCGCAGACCAACTTAGCATGATTAAATCGCCCATTTACACCATCGTTGAAGGCATTTGCGCCAGCGCCGCTACGCTCATCGCCATGACAGGCACAAGGCGCTATATCCTCCCTAGCAGTTTCATGCTCATTCACCAATTGAGCAGTATGGTATGGGGTACGCACGAAAATTTCAAAGACGAGATGGCGCTCCAGCAAAAAGCAATGGATAGGCTCATCAATTTTTATGCGGCGCGGTCTAAAACCGATGCCGATAAAATTCGGTCTATGCTCACCCGCGATTTTTGGATGGATGCCGAAATGTGCATTGAAAATGGTTTTGTAGACGAAATTCTAACCAAATGATGCAATATCACAAAAAGCACAGGTCATTAGCCTGTGCTTTTTGCTTTTATTTCAAAAAATTAATTACACAAAATTACGGAACTGTGTTATGCTGTAAGTAGGCAATTTTGCCTACTTATATTTTGTGTGTGGAAGGATATTTTGGCGCTATGCGACATCGCATCACACTCACCTTAATGCTTTTTATGTCGTTATTTTTGATGTTACGTCCTGCTTATGCAGGCTCAGTTAGTTTATCTCCCCCATCGGGACCGCCGGGAACGACTATTGCAATTACTTATAATGGGTCTTTGCCCGGTCTCAATTTCACTTGTACTGTAGACGGGGGTCCCGATATAAGCGCCCCCATCCCACAACCCGGTCCGCTTTATTACAATGTCCCCAATAACATGCCAACGGGTGCCATTTTGATTATCACCTGTCGTCAAGATTGGGTAGATGAACCCGATTATGGTGACGGGTTTTTCACTGTTACTTCACCCGATACCGATGGTGATGGTCTCGCTGATAATGCAGACGCATGTCCAACAGTGTATGGGCTAACGATTAATGGCTGTCCCGATACCGATGGCGATGCCGTCCCTGATAACTTAGACCAATGTCCTAATGTTTTTGGGTTCACCGCTAACGGTTGCCCGGATAGTGATAGCGATGGGTTAACAGATGATGTAGACCAATGCCCAAATGAATTTGCACAAACGCCAAACGGTTGCCCATTTATCCCCGATAGTGATGGGGATGGCATCGGCGACCCAACCGACCAATGTTTATATGAGTATGGCACACTCCCAAATGGATGCCCACCCGATAGTGATGGGGACGGTATCGGCGACCCAACCGACCAATGTCCGTTTGAATTTGCTCAAACACAAAATGGTTGCCCTGCCCAACCAACGCAACCAACCAGCACCCCACGCCCAACAGTTGTGCCAGTCACCCAACCAGACCAACCTATAGTGACAGAGCAACCATCTGGCTTATTTTTTGACCCCAATTTGACCATTCAAGCCGATGCGTTGCTTGGCGGATGCCCCGATTTACGCGCACAAGCCAATCGGTTGCCCATTGGGATGCTCATGCGTATTTTGGGAGCTGGCGACCCATGTCGTCTTTTAACACGCGCTTTGCGTGATTTGGCATTTGGTACATTGCGCGATGGTGAGGTCAAACTGATTGCTGATGCGTTTGGTGGGACAATGCGCGGGACGTGTGGCATTAGCCCCGAAGTGCCATCTACCGAATATTTGCGGATGCTCCGCAATGCCTATCGGTTGTTCCCTGTGATGAGTGGAGAAATAAATAGCACCGTTATGGCATTATCCACCGCCGCCGATGGCACACCAGAACGCGACATTTTTTGTGCATTTATGGCGATGGATGGTGGGGCTATGAATCGGCTTTTACCAAGCCCACTCACCGATAATCATCGCTTTTTGATTGCGGCGGCAGAATGTTTGCCCAGCTATCCAGAAGATTCGCAATTATTCACCATGAGGACTGCTGTTGCCAATTTTAGCGGATATGGCTATAACGCAGGCATGTTCTTGAGCGCGGTAAATAATCCAATAGCGCATCCGCAACTATGTCAAATTTTTAGTGAATGGCAAAATGTCATCACCAGCATCACGCCTGATGAAGAAAGACTAGCCACTCATCTCATTCGTGATTGCCGTGTCAATTGGCTGAATTTGTTCGTAATTGATGGCGGAGACACACTCACATTTGGCTCTGCCGCAACTGCTGTTCAGAATATGCGGACACTCGGGACGCCCGATGAAATCGCAGAACTTATGTCGGATTTGACATGCGATACCATCTACACCAAATTAATCCTTTGGAAACGGCGATTTGAAGAGGCAGTCAGCGATTTATTCAATCGAGATAGAGAACGCAATGGTGGCAGATTCGGCGGGTTTGGAAACCTTCCAGATGTACCAGATTTCCCAGACTTTGATAATTTAACCCCACGTTTCCGCATCCCTAGCATTGTTGACCTTATCGGCGGGACAACCATCCCACGCATCTATCCACCAACAACCCTCGCGGGGTATGTATTTGATGATATGTGCGATGAATCGGCAATAGACCTCGATTTCCGCCTGCCATTGCCAGAAGGATGTACCGAAGTCGGTCCGCGGTTATTCTCATCAGATAACTTCTGGGGCGAAAGTGAGCCACCCATTCCAAGTGTCGTCATCAAGTTATATGTCCCAAGCGAAGGGGTTCATAATTGCTCTGGCGATTATTTGTATATCACTAGCTCTGGACCAGATGGTTATTTTGAATTCCCCAACCTCGAAGCAGGGAATTATGAACTGGGTATCAATGCCGATGATGCCGAAAATATTGGCATTTTAGGCAATGGCGAATGGTCATATCGGCTTGGGTCTGGCGCAAGACAATTGTGTCTTGGCTATGCTTTGCGTGGACAAATGCCACCTGTCATCGCATTGGGCTATAACCGCATGGGCAACCCACCCGCGCAAGGGATTGGCAATTTTGTGATACCTGCGGAGTTCATCGTCATTCGCCCATTCAATGATAATGGCGAAGGGTCTTGGAATCCGCAAAATATCCCTCTTGATGAATCGCAACCCGATTTGGGCGAGGGCGATGCCGCCGCCGATTGGCGACCACCACCCATCCCACCCCTCACCGAATTTGGGATTGATAATCCATCCGATGTTGTGTCATGGAGACCTCCGCCCATCCCGCCATACGAAGCATTAGTGCGCGGTTTGGCATATGCACCACCGCCGAATGTGGATTTGAACACCGCCGTGAACGGATTAGCAGGGCGTATCCGTTGGGAAGATTTCAGTTTTGAGATGGATACTCGTGGCATTCTCATTGGCATCTTGATTGGCGATAGCGACCCAACACCCCGCTTACTCATGGCACAAAATGGTGGGCTTGGTGAATTTGAATTGCCCAACATGCCCCTCAGTGCCACATTAACACCAGATGGCAAATTGGCAGGTATTATCGGCGAGAATCCAGATGGCACACGCACCATTAGCATCTTGAATGTCGAAAATGGCTTCTGGATTCCTGTATTCACAGGCACGCCCGATGTGAACCCAGCCAATGATGCACCATTCTTTGGAGCAGAATATCTCTATTTCAGCGCAACCAATGCAGTTGGTGGAAGTGGCATTTATAGAGTTAATCCAATTGCCCCAAGCATCCCAGAATTGGTCTTAGACAATGCGTCACTGGGCAACCTCACCCCAGATGGCATCCTCATTGGGTTTGTACGTGAAGGCAATATCTATGTGCAAAATAATGTATCGCAATTTGTTGCACAAATCACCAACACAGGCGATTGCACCATGCCCATATTTGATGCGGTTGGGTTCAACCTGTATTACATCTGTGCTGGCAAGTTATATGTGTATGGATTGGATGGCGCGAAGCCGATTGTGGATGATATTGTTGTCAGTTCAATCAGTCTGGGACCAGTAGATGGCACACTGATTTTTGGTGATGGTCAAGATTATTTCATGAGTGACCTGAACGGTGCAAACCGCAGACCATTTATGAACTTGAGCAATTTCTCTGTGATTGGTATTCGTTGGCAACCCCCGTTGCCCATGCCAGCGCCTGAAGCCTAGTATCAAAACAGTTTGTTAGCATCAAAAAAGCCAGTGATAAACATCGCTGGCTTTTTATTTATATTGCTTTATGCCAAAAGTGTATTATGTGGCAAAAACGCATGAACCCCCATTGTTGGATTCGCTATTTGGGTGATATGCAGGTCAACAATGGCTGTTGCAAGGGCTAACGCCTGTTTGCGCGATGTCGCATATTGCTGTTCAACCATCAGAGATACCATCTCATCTAAGGCGGTCATGGTTGCTTTTTCGAGATTTTCATCAAAGCCAAATGTGAGCCAGCCTTCGGGTGTCCATGCACGCGGATTGGTGAGGGTCATCGTTGGCAAAACTTCTAATCTCAACCTGACTCGCTCTATTGGGCATTCTATCGCCGTGACACTCACTTCCCCATGACCTTGCCTCGCATGACCATCGCCAAATGAAAATAAACCACCCTGAACAGGTATTGGCAGATAGAGTTTTGTGCCAGCGACCAACTCTTTGCAATCCATATTGCCACCCCAAATACGTGGCGGGGCAGTTGGATGATACCCATCTTCTGGTGGCGGCATTCCCATCACACCTAAAAACGGCTTGAGCATCAATTTTTGACCATACTGATTAACCCCCGTCATCGTATCTTTATCCAATGTCCAGACTAAGAGTTCTTCTTTTTGCCCAACAAAGCCCATTGCCTCATTGATACGGTGCGGAAATCCGCCTGCAATGGTAAAACCATAATCACCGACAATAATTTCTTCTATATGCACACATAATGTCATACCCACAGATGCCCCTTCAATCCAAATGGGACCCGTGAGTGCATGACCACTTTTTTCTGGATGTGAATATTGTTTGCGCGGTGTACCATCCAGATGAGGGGCTTCTAAGCCCCAGCCCGCATCGAGTGTTGGCGATTCGATGCTATCCCCCGATTGGATATGCAAAATGGGTTCATGATGAACCGAAAATGTGCCGTGAATCGTGTGATTATCGCGTTTAATAGAATGTATTGTCAATTTATTTCCTTCTTGGGCGCAATGCCCGATACGCCACATACGCACCAGCGAGTGCCATCGGCAATAGATATGGATTCGACTGATTTGGCTTTAGCGCAGGCTCACCATCCACCTCACGGCGCAACGCCCCTAAATATTCGTGATAACTCACCTCGACTTTATGCCGTCCCTCATTCACAAAGGTGCGATTGATATAATCAATTTCTTCTTGAATGCGCTCAGTCAAATTGACGGGCAGGTCATAATCGCCAACGATATATTTTGCGACCAATTCCGATTGCGTATCTGCAAGGGGCCAAATGCACCCTTGTGGTTGCACCAATCCAATAAAATACAGGCTACGATGATTTGGGTGGAATACACGCAAAAATAATAGCACATCGGCATCATCAAAATCTAAAAATTCGGGGTCAAAAAAGGGTGTGGTGATTTTATACCCTGTCGCCGCCACAATCACATCATATTCTTCTGCGCGACCATCTACAAAATACACACATTTTCCCTCTAGGCGGGCAATATCGGGACGGGGATGAATCCGTCCATGCCGAATATAATAGAGTAACTCAGAATTGACGGTGGGGTGGCTCGATAAGATGCTGTGTTTGGGTTTTGGCAAACCATACCGCGCATTGCCACCTGTCACCAGCCACCATGTAATCGTATTGGTGATTTCGCGCACTTTGAACGGCAAAAAGATAAATATTTCGTTCATCACATCAGGGGGCAAGCCAAACACAAATTTGGGGACAATATGATACCCTCTGCGCCAGCTAATGGCGGTGAATTTAGAGACTCGGCTGGTTTCAACCGATATATCACACGCTGAATTGCCACCACCAATCACCAGCACGCGCTTATCTTTGAAGGGGCGGTTATGCTTAAAATCATGCGCGTGGATGAATTCACCCTCAAAATTGCCCTGATAAGTCGGCATTTTCGGGTCGGAGTGATGTCCATTCGCCACCAGCAGATGGTCAAAATGTTCCACCCGTCCATCATGCAAAGTGATGTCCCACCCATCATCTGCCGTTTTTTCGATATGTTTCACTTCGGTATTGAACTCAATCACTTTATCCACCCCAAAATGGGTTGCATAATCCTGAAAATAGTTGAGTAGTTGTGTGTGCGATGGATAATCGGGGTAATCGGCAGGCATAGGAAAGTCGTGATATTGGGATAATTTTTTAGAGCTGATGATATGTGTGGTCTCATACACACTGGAATGGCTGGGGTCTGGGGAATAAATCCAATTGCCCCCCACCTGATTATTCCGTTCATACACCACTACATTTTGAATCCCTGCTTGGAGCAAATGTTTGGCGGCAGTAATACCTGATGGACCCGCGCCAATCACACAAACCCTTACATCTTTTCCACGTCTCATAAAATAAACACCTCTAATTTAATCTATCTTTGATTTTTTGATTATTGTAACGCACAATCTGAATTAGGTAAAAATTTTTAATTTTGTCCTCAAATAAATTCTACCTACTTGACAAAAAATCCTTTTATCGTAAAATTACGATTATGGAACAAGAACAAATACTCAAAACCTACAACCTCACTGATGATGAACATCGCCTATCCGAAATGATGAAGGCATTAGGTCATCCTGCGCGGATGCAAATCATCCGTTATTTAACCGACCATCCTCAATGTATCACTGGGGATATTGTGGATGTGTTGCCATTGGCACAAGCCACTGTATCGCAACACCTCAAAGTATTGCGCGATGCAGGTCTCATCTGTGGCACAATCGAAGGCACAGCCACCTGTTATTGCCTGTGTAGCGAATCAGTTGATTGGTTTAAGGCGCAAATCGGCGACTTGTTCTAAAATTTTTTATCTACATTTATCGTATTTTTGCGATAGAGGAGAGGGATTCATGACACAAAATTTACCTGTTGCAATTATCGGTGGCGGACCCGTTGGATTATCTGCCGTAGCACATCTTTTAGAGCGTGGCGAAACACCCATCCTATTTGAATCGGGCGATAGTGTTGGCGCAAATTTGCGCGAATGGGCGCATGTGCGGATGTTTTCGCCATGGCAATATGTGGTAGATAAAGCGAGTGTGAGCCTATTAGAAAAGCACGGTTGGCAAATGCCTCCCGCCGATGGGTTGCCCACAGGGGGCGATTTGCGCGACAACTATTTGCTCCCCTTCGCCAATTTACCCCAAGTCAGACCACACATTCACCTGAATGCGCGTGTGGTGGGGATTAGTCGCAGTCATGGCGATAAGATGAAAAATGCTAACCGCCAAAATTCATCTTTTATTTTGCATGTGATTTACAATGATGGTCATGAGGCACAAATCGAAGCGCGTGCAGTCATTGATGCCTCTGGCACATGGAACACCCCTAACCCATTGGGCGGAAATGGCTTGCCTGCCGTTGGCGAAAAACGGCATAGCGCCAAAATTATGTATGGTATCCCCGATGTGAACGGTGATTATCGCGCTCGGTATGCCAATAAGCGGGTGATGGTGGTGGGGAATGGTCATTCGGCGACCAATGCACTACTAGAATTAGCCAAATTACGCGAAAGTGCGCCCCAAACTGAAGTGTTTTGGGTATTGCGGACGAGCAATATCAGTCGGTCATTCGGTGGTGGTGCAAGTGATGAACTTTCGGCACGCGGGCAATTGGGCGAGCGTCTCAAAGCCAGCGTAGATGCAGGTATGTTTCACATTGTCGCGCCATTTTTTATCACCGAAATTGCAAGCGATGGCGATAGTGTGAAGGTCATCGGCAAATCGGGAGATAGCAAACAATCGGTCACTGTGGACGAAATTATTTGCACCACAGGCGCACGCCCCAATTTGGATATGCTCCGCGAATTGCGCCTAGATATAGATAATGCGCTCGAAAGTGTGAGCGCACTCGCGCCGATGATTGACCCTAATATCCACAGTTGCGGGACAGTTCCACCTCATGGCGAATCTGAATTACGCCATCCAGAACCTAATTTTTATATTGTAGGGATGAAAAGTTATGGTCGCGCACCAACCTTTTTGCTCCTGACTGGCTATGAGCAAGTCCGTTCTGTGGTGGCAATGTTGGCTGGGGATGTACAATCGGCGCAAATGGTCGAATTAGTCTTGCCAGAAACAGGGGTATGTGGGACTAGCGATGGGGATGGCGGATGTTGTGGGACTAGCAATAGCAGTGTAACGATTGGACTTAGCGAAATTCCGCTTGGTACTAGGATTAAGATTTAACAATCGGCTAATATAGCGAAATACAACACAAAATTGTTTTTAAGGGCGCACTGTGGTGCGCCCTTATCTATATTGGGATTTCTAAACAGGGACAACAAGTTATGACACAAACCACCCCCAAAAGACGTTATTACGGTTGGACAATCGTTACCACCCTCGCCATCACAGAGACTATCTCGTGGGGCATTATTTATTATGCGTTTTCGGTATTCTTGCAACCGATGGAAGCCGAAACAGGTTGGTCACGCGGAGAATTGACAGGGGCATATTCGGCTGGGTTACTGGTGATGGGATTCATGGCATATCCGGTTGGGGCATGGGTAGATAAGCATGGCGCACGTTGGTTAATGACCATCGGCTCGGTCTTAGCCAGTCTGTTGATGGTCATTTGGTCACGCATCACCGATTTGACCAGTTTTTATGTGTTATGGATGGCATTAGGCGTGTGTGCCTCGTTGGTATTATATGACACCGCTTTTGCAGTTGTGGCAAAATGGTTTTATGCCAAACGCACCACTGCCCTCGCCATCATCACCTTTGCGGCAGGGCTTGCCAGCACTATTTTTGTCCCCTTCTCAGACTTTTTGCTCAATTTAGTCGGATGGCGCGATGCGGTGTTATTGCTTGGGATATTGCTTGGGGTGACAACTATCTTGCCCCATGCGCTAATTTTACGCCGTAGCCCAGATGATTTGGGATTTTTGCCAGATGGTGGCATCAAAAATCCAACTGTAGAAGCACCGACCTTGCGCGGAAATACCTTATCAGAAGCAGTACGCAATCGCTTTTTTTGGATACTCATCCTCACCTTTAGTTTATCTTATTTATCATCGTCTGCTATACGGGTGCATTTTATCCCCATCTTGACCAATATTGGGGTGAATGCAAGTGTGGCGGCAATCGCTAGTGGCTCAATTGGGATTATGCAAGTGGTGGGCAGATTATTTTTTGCACCTATTGAAATGAGGACGTCAAGTTACGTCATGGTGGGCGGGGTATTTGCCATGCAATTATTCGCACTCATCATTTTAGGCGGGACGGGCATTGCGCTATGGCTCGTGATTCCATTTATCGTGTTTTTTGGCATGTCATTTGGTGCGAATACCCTCGCACGTCCGTCTATCTTAGCCGATACATTTGGGTCTGCACATTATGGGCGAATCGCCAGCATCATGACCTTGTTTTTAACACTCGCAGGCACATTATCACCTGTCGGCGCAGGCTGGTTATATGACCACTTCAAAAATTATAACCTTGTGTTGGTCATCTCGATTATGTTGGCATTCACCTCGCTAGTCATCATCATATTTGCCAAACCAAAATCCAAAACAAGCGAATAAACTATCCCCTGCTCAATTTGAGCTATAATGACGCATGTTATTCGCCCATATCAGGAGTTATAACATGCGTCTTTTGAGAACAATTTTTATCTTAGTTTGCTTGCTTTGCCTTAATCCTGTCTCTGCACAATTAGAAGATACAACACCCCCATTAGGCACAAATTTAACAGGCATTGCCAGTTGGAATCCGATTTGGCAATTTGTAGATGTGTTCCGCACAGCCCGCCCATGGATTTCGCAGTGTGATGGTTGTGGGTGGGGCGAAGGTGAACCATTAGAGTTATCGCCAGAAGGGTGGGTAAAATCGCTCCAAGATGGGCAATATGCCGAAACAGTGATGCTAGATGGCGGGGTGTATCCCGATGGTGATTATATCCTCACCTATGAGGGCGAAGGCGAAATTGTATTCAGTATGGATTCGGCAGAAATTACATCCAATTCAAAAGGGCGCATGACCTTTCGTATCAACGGGAATTATGGAATCTGGTTACAAATCCGCGCCACCAACCCCGATGATTATATCCGCAACATTCATATTTATATGCCCACCATTGGCGACTTGCCCTTTCATCCAGACTTTTTAGCCAGCCTAGATGGATTCACCACCTTGCGTTTTATGGATTGGATGGCGACTAATAATTCTGAGATTGTCACATGGGATGACCGCCCTAAAATGACTGATGCTCAATGGCATGAGAAGGGTGTGCCGATTGAAATGATGGTGCTACTGGCAAATATCCAAAATGCAGATGCGTGGTTTAATATGCCCCACAGGGCAGATGATGAGTATATCCGCCAATTTGCGACTTATGTGCGCGATAATCTCAATCCCAATTTGCAGGCATATATCGAATATTCCAACGAAACATGGAATAGCCAATTCACCCAAGCACAATACGTCATCGAACAAGGTCGCGCATTAGGGCTATCCGATGATGATTTTCAGGCGGGGTTGTTTTATCACAGTCGGCGTGCAAGCGAAATTTTTGCCATCTGGGAAGATGTTTTTGGTGAGACAGACCGTTTAGTGCGCGTCTTGGCATCGCAAGGGGCAAATGCTTGGACAGGTGAGCAAGTGTTGACCTATAACAATATGTATGAAAAAGCAGATGCACTGGCAATTGCACCCTACTTTGGTGGCTATTTGGGCGACCCTGCAACCATTGATTCTGTTGTGGCGATGGGGGTGGATGGGGTGATTGATGCCTCACGCGCTCATATTAACGGCGAGGTCAGCAATTGGATTCGGGATAATGTGACGGTGACATCACGCTATGGGGTGGAACTTATCGCATACGAAGGCGGGCAACATTTGGTGGGGTATTTTGGGGCAGAAGGCAATGATAGCCTGACCGAGTTACTCATCAGTGTCAATCGTGACCCACGCATGGGCGATTTATATACTGAATATCTCAATCAATGGTATGGGCTAGGGGGTGGGTTATTCATGAACTTTAGCCATATTGCGTCGCCATCTCAATGGGGGAGTTGGGGTATTTTGGAATATCAAAATCAACCCCGCGCCGAAGCACCCAAATACGATGCGATTATGCGTTATTTGGGAAAATGAAAAACTCATTTGAATCCCCATTCGATTTTCTACAGATTTGTTATAATCAAATGGCAAATTAATTTTTTGTAGAAAAATCAAAAGGAGTTTTGAAA
>CALDGT010001049.1 GCA_937942935.1 uncultured Chloroflexota bacterium
CGATGCCTAGGAAGGGCTTGGAAATTATGATGAGGCACAAGTCGCCTATCAAGCTGTCCTCGACCACCCCAAAGCGACCCCCACCGAAAAAATTAGCGCGTTAAATGGCATAAGTGCCTTGCATTGGCGGCGTAATAAATACGATTCGAGTTATCATTATGCCGACCAAGCCCTAAATTTAGCCCGTCAACACGGCGATAAATTTGGCGAAGCCACCGCACAGAATAATTTGGGCATCATCGCCAGCGACACGGGACAATTTCATCTCTCCAAAGGGCATTACGAAGCAGGTCTCGCGCTCCGCCGTGAAATAGGGGATTTACAAGGCGAGGGGTATATCCTCAATTCGCTAGGGATTGCGACCATAGACCAAGCCGATTATGTCCAAGCACGCGCTTATTTTGAGGCGGGGATGACCATTTCGGCAAAAATTGGCAATCGGCACGAAGTCGCATTCGCCAAACACGGATTATCTCATGCGTTGTGCGAATTGGGCGATTATGCGCGTGCGGTTGAAGAAGCATTAGACGGCTTGCGGATTGCGCGTGAATTGGGCAACCTACGCGGGATTGCATTGTGTGCATGGCGATTTGCCACCGCGCAAGGATTTATCACCCGCGCATTGATTGAGGATGATGGGTTTGGCTTGGCGTTGCGATTGGCAGAGCATATCGGCGATAAATTTTTGCAAGTCCGCATTTTGGCGGATAAAGCGCGGATTTTGGCTCTGATAGGCGATATAAAAGGGCAGAATGAGGCGCTCAAACGCCGTGAACTGATTTTAGGGACGCTATGATGCTGTTTCATCAGAATCGGCAAGTTTTAATAAGTGATGATTGATATATGTTTCACGCGCCAAATGACGGGTGATGAGCAGAATTTCGCCAAAGCTGATGAGGATGATGCTACATGGTATGATAATAATTAGTGTTGAAATAAGGACGGATGTTAAATTTAGGGGCGCGACATAGCCATAATCGTTTGTAAATATGAAATATACGCTTATGGTGAGTAGATACCAAACA
>CALDGT010001050.1 GCA_937942935.1 uncultured Chloroflexota bacterium
CACCAAGCCGACAATTCCGGGTTCAAATCCATCATGCGAGGCAAAAATAAGCGGACCATCGTTATTTTGCCCTTCTAATTGTTGTCGGATAATTTCTTGGGCGTTGCGTGTTTTTTCTTGTCGCTCCAAATTGAGCGATTGCAGTTTGTGCGCCCAAATTTCGGCTTCTTCGAGTGTGGCAGATGCCAGCAGGTTATACGCGATTTTTGCATCTGCCAAGCGCCCTGCGGCATTAATGCGTGGACCCAAAGCAAACCCAATCGTGAGCGCGGTTATATCACCCGGATTAATGCCCGATACATCAAGCAATGCCCGCACACCCGGACGTTCTGCACGATTTAATACCTCTAACCCACGCCGTACCAATACCCGATTTTCCAGATGATTGAGTGGCATGAGGTCCGCGACTGTGCCAATGGCTACAAGGTCAAATAATTTATCGAGTGGGATGCCATGATATTTGCCAAATCCATTCGATTTTGCTGATGTTTTTTGTTTTTCACGGATTTTCATGATGAGGGCTTGCACCAGTTTGAAGGTGACACCTACACCAGCCAACATCGGCTCGGCATAACCGTCAATTTTGCAATTAATCACCGCAAACGCATCGGGTAATTCGGGACCAAGTGAATGATGGTCGGTGATGATAATATCTAACCCGGCGATTTTTCCATCTTCTACTTCTTGAATAGACCGAATGCCACAATCTACGGTGATGACCAGTTTTACCCCTTCTTTTACCATTTTGAGCAGGGCAGGGCTATTTAAGCCATATCCCTCGTCCATCCGATGCGGGATATAGGGGGTGACTTTTGCGCGGAGGGCTTTTAATGCTTCGACTAAAAGGGTTGTTGAGGTGACACCATCCGCGTCAAAATCACCATAAACCACAATTGGTTCATGGGTTTCTATTGCCTTCAAAATGCGTCCAACCGCCTTTGCCATATCGGGAATATCAAAGGGATTATGGGTAAAATCTTTGGCATATAAAAAGCGGTGTGCATCTTCGGGTGTATCGTAGCCCCTGTTGATTAAAACTTGTGCCAAAACAGGATGAATGCCACTAAATCGGCGTAGCTCATGAGATGGGGCAGGGTTTGCAATAATCCAACGTTTACCTATCATACATTCTCACACAAATTCGTCATTGTCTGTTATTATGATGTAGCTTGTGCATTTTCGCAATTCACAGAACATCAAAACCGATTATATTTTTACAAACCAGAATCAATCTGATGTGTAAGGGCATCAAATAGTTACCTTTACATGAGAAAGAGAGCAACCTAATGGCAAAAGTTGTCTTTATGGGAACACCCGAATTTGCTGTGAATACCCTACGCGCACTCATCCAACATCACGATGTGATTGGTGTGGTGACACAACCAGACCGCCCCGCAGGACGGGGTAATGAGGTGAAAATGTCGCCGATTAAACAGGTCGCGCTAGAGCATCATATCCCTGTTTTTCAGCCCGAAAAAATTCGCAAGTCTGAAGCGATAGACCAACTGGCGCAATGGAAAGCCGATGTGTATGTGGTGGCGGCATTTGGTCAAATTTTGCCCCAACGCTTGCTCGATATTCCCCCGCACGGCTCAATCAATGTTCACGCCTCATTATTACCACGTTGGCGTGGTGCGGCACCCATTCAAGCCTGCATCCGTGCAGGTGATGAGCAAACTGGCATTACGATTATGAAAATGGATGCTGGCTTAGATACAGGTCCCATGCTCATGCCTCGTGCGATTCCGATTATGCCCGACGAAACAGGCGAATCTCTGCACGATAAATTGGCACAATTGGGAGCCGATTTATTGATAGAAGCCTTAGATAAATACCTGAAAGGCGAAATTAATCCTATTCCACAACCAGAAGAGGGTGTCACATTTGCGCCTCAAATCCAAAAAGAAGAGGGGCGGATGAATTGGGAAATGTCCGCAGTCGTATTAGAACGACTCGTCCGCGCATTTACACCTTGGCCCGGTACGTATACTGCGTGGGATGGCAAGCAACTTAAAATTCACCGTGTTGCGCTTAGTGACGGTCTAGCGCCGATTGGTAAGGTGGTGAAAAGTGGGGAACGGGTGGGCATTGGTACAGCAGATGGCATCATTTATCCGTTAGAATTGCAATTAGAAGGCAAAAAGCGAGTGGGTATTGATGACTTTGTGCGCGGATACCCCGCCTTCATCGGCTCGGTATTGGGCTAAATTGTGCGGAAAGTGTGTAGAAACTGAGAATTACACACCTAAATTGTGTATTAGCCGTGTTATAATAACACGATTTTTACGGGATAAAAGAAGGTATTTTATAAGGTGACACTACTCAAACGGTGGCGAATTTGGGGCTTAGGCTTATTTGTGAGCTTGCTGGCAACCATTTTTGTCTTGAGAGAATTAGATTTTCCCTTGCTTGGTGAAGCATTAACACAAGCCCGCTTCATCTATATTTTGCCGTGTGTGGCATTGTTGGTCATTGGGTTGTTTGCTCGCGCAATGCGCTGGCGCATCCTCCTTAGTGGGGGATTACCTTTTTGGCGCTCATTCCATATTATGAATGTTGCCTATTTGGTGAATGGTGTCTTACCGTTGCGGATTGGTGAAGTGGCGCGGATTTTTTTGGCGAGTCGTGTTACCCCACCTGTCCCGATGGTTAAAACGGCGGTGACGGTGGTTGTTGAGCGTCTGCTCGATTTGTTAGCGGTGGTGATGTTAGTAGCCTTTGCACTTGTGGCGGGGGATATTCCGCCTGAATTGCGGAGTGCTGGTGTAGCGATGGGGATTTTGGGGTTAGGCGGATTTTTAACCCTTGTATTCCTCTCTCGTCAACGTGATTTGGCGCATCGTTTGGTAAATGTGGTTGTTTCTATCATCCCACCTCTTAAAAAGGTTCATCCAGTTGAATTGTTAGACCACTTTTTAGACGGATTAGCCCCACTTGCGACCATCCGAACCTTATTGTCTGCATTATTTTGGACAGGAATGGGGTGGTTATTCTCTGTTATGGCGGGATATGTGTTGATGTATACCTTCTATGATAATGCAAGCTGGTCTGTCACTTGTTTATACATTGCGGCGGCGGCGTTTGCGATTGCTGTCCCCGCTACAATTGGGAGTCTGGGTTTATATGAGGGGTCAATTTTGCTTGCCCTCAACTTTTTGGGATATGGCGACCCTGCTACGATTGCGATTGCTTTTGCCGCTATTGTTCACGCGGTGAATGTGTTTGTTCATACCGTTACAGGCGCAATTGGACTCTTTTATGAAGGAATTTCATTAGAACAACTCTCGCGTGGGGTGCGTGATGTGCAATTAGACCCCGCTTTATCCAGCGCTCCCATCACCGAAGGAAGTTAAGACGGATGGCATCACCGAAGAAATTGAAAATTTTAATCTGTTTACTCTATTATTTGCCTCACCGCACAGGGATGCAACTCTATATTCAGCGTGTTGCAGAAGCATTGGTCAAACGTGGACATGAAGTGACTGTTTTATGTGTCCGCCATCGCCCAGATTTACCCCCGAATGAGGTGATTAATGGGGTGAAAGTCGTGCGATTATGGTCACCACCGATTCCGATTAGCAGAGGCATGATTATGCCTGCTTATCCATTTTCGGCATTCAAACTCATGCGCCAAGCCGATGTGGTGAGTGTGCATACCCCGATGCTCGAAACTGCGCTCATCGGTATTTTGGCACGGTTGGCAGGGCGTAAGGTAATTATTACCCATCACGGCGATTTATTATTGCCTAAAGGGGCGATGAATCGTGTTATTCAGGGGACGATGTTCTTTTTCTATCGGCTACTTGCCACACAATCCCCACGCCTGATTGCTTATACCCAAGATTATGCCGACCATTCCTATTATCTGCGACCCTTTTTTGATAATGTTCTGGTGATTCATCCGCCTATTACCATGCCCACTCCAAATCCTGAGAACGTGAAAAAATTTC
>CALDGT010001051.1 GCA_937942935.1 uncultured Chloroflexota bacterium
TACTGGCTGACTAGCACGCAGTGCGTATGTCAGCCACCAGATACCCCACGAGGGTACGTCCAATATTCCCCCATTTGCACGGCGGGATGTGGCGGTATGCGGTGGGACATACGGGCGACCAGCGCCCTAGTACCCACCCTACCATTTTGCCCTGTTTTGTGCGGGGAAACCGAATTATTTTTATCCCTCAAAGACAATTTTCTGGTAGGGTGGCACTAGCGATAGCGGTTGTGCCACCGCAGATAAATGCCACCGCATTCCCCGCAATAGCGGTTGTGCCACCGTTTGCCCACCCCCATCACACATCCGCATGTAAGGCGAGGGTGTTGCCTTCGGTATCGTTGAAGGTCGCAAACACCGATGATTCGCTCATGGGGCTACGCGGAATGACCACCTTGCCCCCGTTTTGGGCAATCTTGACCAGCATCTCATCAAATTGCGCCCCCGCATTCAAATACACCAACACACCATCGGGACTCGGTTCAAACCCTGCCACTTGATTAATAGATAACCCCACCTGCCCTTCTGCGACTTGGATAACCGCAAATTTGCGCCCGTCATATTCCATGTGTTCCAGTGGTTGATTAAACAACATGCCATAAAAAGCGGTGGCGCGTTCAATATTTTTGACCGGAATTTCGACCCAAACTACATTCATGATATGCCTCCTTATGGTTAAATAATGATACTTTTAGCATATCCGCATACCCTGACATCTTGTGTCAAGGTATAATGGGCAAAATAATTTTTGGGTGATGATTTATGCGAGCAGACCGACTCATCTCTTTAATGTTCTTATTACAATCCAAAGGCAGGATGACCTGCGATGAATTGGCGCAAGCCCTCGCTGTATCTCCGCGCACAATTTATCGGGATATTGAAGCCCTCACCATGGCAGGTGTCCCGATTTATACACAAGGCGGGCGACACGGTGGCATTTATTTAGATGAGCAATATCGCATCTCGTTAACAGGCTTGGGTCGGCAAGAAGTTCAAGCCTTATTTGTGTCGGGGATAAGCGGGGCATTGGGCGATTTGGGCTTAAATCATGCCGCCGAAAATGCCATGCACAAATTATTGGGCGCGTTACCCTTGCGTGACCGTGATGAAGCGGTACAAATGCGCCAACGGGTTCATTTTGATGTGTCCCCGTGGTTTTTTCAGCGCGATGTCAGCCGATGGATGCCCACCTTGTTACAAGCCACCTTCGAGAATCGCAAGGTGTGGTTACATTATTTTGGCGCAGATGCCAGCACATCGGAGCGCCTAATTCATCCGTATGGGTTGGTGGCAAAGGCGGGGATTTGGTACGTGGTGGCGATGCTAGAAGATTCGCATGAGATGCGGACATTCCGCCTCTCCCGATTCATCGAATTGCATTTGCGCGATGACACATTTGACCGCCACCCCGATTTCGATTTAGCCCAGTATTGGCACGAAAATGCTCATCGCTATGAATACACAAAACCGCGTTATTGCCTGCGATTGCGCGTATCTGAGGCGAATAAGGGTGTGGTGCGGTTTTTGCATGAGGCGTATGGCGCACAGATTCATGAACCCGATGCCGATGGCAAGATACCCCTAACGCTCACCCTGAGCGCCATGCAAGAAGCTCGCATGGTGGTGATGGCGCTCGGCAATATGGTCGAAATTATAGACCCGCCCGACTTGCGCGACGAAATACGCCACTGGATAGCTCACCTGCGCGATTATTATGGGGAATGAGGCTTTGTGAGAATTATGAACGAATTTTGCCTATTCATACTTACACCAGACTTGTGGGTAAGGCAAGCCTTATCTTAACGATATAACCCACCTGCCCTTGAACTGCATAGAGAAAAAAACACCCCCTAACCAACATGGCTAGGGGGTGAGGTAAAATCACTAACGGGGTATATGGCTTAATTGGTGAGGATGATTGTCCCCGGTGCGGGAATCCACACGCACGTCATGTTATCTAATTGCTCGGTGGTCATTTCGATGGCAAGGCGCGGGGTGTCGCGGTTATCCATGAAGAACATACGCCCTGCCCCACTCAAACAAATGCGGGTGTAATCTGGGAAGTCGCGGACAGATTGCCCACCTTGCAAGCGATACACATCCACCGCCAATTGCACACCCAAATCCACTAAGTTTTGTGGGACAGCGCCCGAATATCCAACCACGCCACCATCACGCATCAAGATACGGCAATAGGTGTTATCTGGCGCATTGAAAATATCAACATCGTCTGTCACCACACAGCCTAACGCGCTTGGGTCGAGGGGGGGTGGCGCAGATGTCGTGCCTGTTCCGCCACCGCTCGTCGCATCACACGAGACATTGCCAATCGCCAACACCTCAAGGTCGCCAGACAGTTCTGTCACGGTGAGATTCAACCATGTGTCGGGACCAAAGAAGGTATATGCGCCCAACGGGACATTCAATTGGGGCAGACCTGCGCCCAATGTGCCTGTAATATCAAAATTACCAGACCCACTCGCAATCGTGACGACCAAATTTTGACCAACACATGCCACGCCAACCGTGAGGACATTCGGGTCGAGGTTGGTGAGGTTAAACGACACGGTTTGGACACCATAAGTCGCATCTACGGTGTACGCGCCTAAGTTGCCGTTGGCGGTGGCATTGACAGAGGCTTCACCATTCACATCGGTCACGGCGGGGACAGTTAACACCGCGCTCTGACCAGCACCGCCCACATTTGCCGTGAAGATGACGGTCTCGCCCGCCACAGGATTACCGAGCGAATCGGTGATTCGCACGACTAACGGGCTTGGGAAGGCGCTATTGATGGCGATTTGTTGTGGGTCGCCACTCACCAACGACAAGTTAGACCCTGTGCCTGCAATAATATTAAAGCTCACGCTCACATCCGATAACGCGCCTGCGCTGGCGGTCAATTGTTTTGCGCCGATAAGGTTGATATTCAAATCGGCAAATGTTGCTGTGCCTGTGCCATCGGTGGCTTGTGAGAGCGTCCCCGATAATGTGCCTGTGCCTGTGGTGAGCGCAATCGCCACCGCTTGCCCTGTAATCGGATTGCCAAAGCCGTCTAATACTTGCACCGTCACGGCGGGGGTGATATTTGTGCCTGCAACCGTGTCGGTTGGTTCTTGGATGATGGTCACACTGCCGATGGTGCTGGATGCGGTAATATCGAAATTCGCGCTCACATCGGTCAATGCGCCGAGTGTGGCGGTCAATTGTTTTGTGCCAATCAGATTAATATTGAAATCGGCAAAAGTAGCGATACCGCCCGCATTGGTCGCTTGGGTGAGCGTACCACTCAAAACACCCGTCCCAGACGATAAATTGAGGGTGA
>CALDGT010001052.1 GCA_937942935.1 uncultured Chloroflexota bacterium
AAATGAATGACCGCTTACATCGGCTGGGGGGAGAAGCCGCGCCTTTCATCACCCCAGAAGAATTTGCCCGTTTGCAAAAAGCGGGTCAGGTGCATATTGATGCACGCGGGCGTGTGCGTACAGAACGTCCACGCGGGACGGCAGACCCCGGTGTGTCGCTCCGCAAGCGTCGGGCGTGGTACAGTGTTGGTTTGGGTAGAAAAGGTGGCTATGCCAAAAATTAACCCCGCACAATCGTTGGTGGATTTATTGCGCCAACGCGGTATGTTGAATGACCCGCAAGTCGCAGAAGCACTACTCGCCATCCCAAGACATCTTTTTTTGCCAGATGCACCGCTTGAGCAAGTGTATTCAGATGAATCTGTCGCTGTCAAAACCGACCAACGGGGTGATGCGACTTGTTCAGATACCATGCCGAGTATGGTCGCACACTTATTACAACAACTTGCGCTCAAACGCGGGCAAAATGTGTTGCATATCGGTACAGGGACAGGTTATGTTTCTGCGCTCATTGCGTATTTAATTGGTAGAGAAGAAGGCACAATCACCACCATCGAAATTGACCGTGATATAGCCAAAGAAGCCGAAATTAATTTGGTCAAAAATGGGTATAGTATGGTTAAGGTTGTGAATTCCGATGGCGCAGAAGGGTATGCCCCGCGTGCGGCGTATGACCGCATTGTGGCGACTTGTGGGGTGTGGGATATTCCGCCCGCATGGGTCAAACAGCTCAAACCAGAAGGGCGTTTGATTGTCCCCATTTGGATTGATGGTTTGCAGGTGATGGCATCGTTTAGCCTTCAACCTGATGGCACTTTGTATGCCGAAAATGTTATCCCTAGCGCATTTATCTATATTCGCGGGATTGCAGAAGGTCCCGTGATGCGTAAATTTGTGGGTAGCACCGAATTATTGCTCCTTGCCGATGAACTTGATGAGATAGATACCGTGTCTTTATCATTATTATTGGCGCATGATTCCGAAATTTGTCATCTGAGTGTCCCACTCAACACGATAGACTATTGGTACGGATTCATCCCGTTTCTCATGCTCAACGAAAAAGATAGGGATGTGTTTGCGTTGTATACCATCCGCGATGGCTATCAGGCATTTGGGATGGATGGCGAAGGATTTGCGCTCCTATCTCAAGCGAGTGCCTCATTTGTACCCTATTATGGGTTAGGTCGGGCGCATTGTTTTGCGGGGTCAGATGCGTTCATCGAAATCGAAACACAACTGGATAAGTGGCAATTGGCAGGCAGACCAACCATAGACCGTTTGCGAATGCGTCTTATCCCAATAGCCAATAAAATGTCAGAAATCACGACAGGCAAGCTATATCCTCGTCGTCATCATCAATTGCATGTGTGGTTAGAATTATGATTACCCTAGATATTATCGAAAGAGCAATCCAATTATCCGATTTTGATGCGGTGAACGCACAAGAAACCATGGCACCAAACCCGCGCGGGATGTTCCCCGAAAATCGAGATAAACCACCCAAAGAAGCGGGTGTTTTGGCGTTGGTCTATCCCGATAATGATGGGTGTCATATCATCCTCACGCGACGTACCGATAATTTGGGCAACCATAGCGGACAAATCAGCTTTCCGGGTGGAAAGCGTGACCCGCATGACCCCGATTTTATCGCCACAGCCCTGCGCGAAACATGTGAAGAATTGGGAATATGCGATGAAATTACGGTCATTGGCAACCTGAATAAGTTTTATATTCCGCCCAGTCATTTCACAGTGTATCCAATTGTGGCGACCATGCCATATAAACCGATATGCAACCCGAGTCAGCATGAAGTGGCAGAAGTGTTATATTTCCCCGTCCATGAATTGCTTAATCCACAAATCAAAGGGGTGGATGAGGCAGAAATGCGTGGTGTGAAAATTCGGTTGCCTTATTATCAATTTGGAAATCATAAAATATGGGGGGCAACGGCGGCAATGCTGGGTGAATTTGAAGCACGGGTTCGGTTTGCGATGAAATCGTCATGATATAAACTGTGGTGGCATAATCAATCGCGCCACCACACATATTATGCTTATGCCTCAGTATCTTTTTGTGGGGCATCGCCTTCGTTTATTTCTTCCCCATCTTTATGCTTCCAAACTTCTTTGGCAATATCGGTGAAAAGTATGCCGTCTAAATGGTCAATTTCATGCTGAAAGACCCGTGCTTGCCAACCTTTTGCTTTAATCCGAAAATCTTTGCCATTGCGGTCTTGACCTGTGACAACAATGGTCTCATGACGTTCTACTTCGCCATAATATCCGGGGATAGATAGACAGGCTTCAATACCATCTACTACCTCTTTACTCGCTTTAATGATTTTGGGGTTAGCGACCTCATAAACCACACCTGCTTGGTCGCCATATTCAGCTTTGCTTTCGTCATCATCGGGCAAACGTACCACAATCAACCGTTGGCTTATCCCAACTTGAGGGGCGGCAAGCCCAACCCCGGGTGCATCTATCATTGTTTCTATCATATTATCTACTAATTGCTGGAGATTTTTATCAAAGTTTGTGACCTTGATAGCCTTCTTCCGCAATATAGGGTGTTCTACTTTTACAATAGGGAGTAACGCCATCTTACCTAAAATCCTCTATAGTTATTGACGATATGAAAAATAAGGGCGCAATGCACTGCGCCCTTATCAACCTGTATGATGATTATTTTATCGCAATTCACCTGTTAACCAATAGGTCAAAATGAGTCCTTTGCCTTTGACATCCACCAAACCGCGCTTTTCAAAGGTGAAATGGTCTTTTAGTATCTCATAAGCGCGGTCTGTCACCTGAATTTTGCCCGCTTGACCTGTAGATTCCATCCGACTAGCAGTATTGACAACATCTCCCCACAAATCATACGAAAATTTTGCGCTCCCAATCACGCCTGCCACGACATGCCCACTATCAATCCCAATTCTGAGTTCCAAATCTATGCCTACATGGTCATTAATCACATTCATGATGTGGAGCATTCCTAATGCCAATTTGCCAATGCGTTGCGCGTGGTCTGTTACACTGTCTGGAATCCCTGCGACTGCCATATACGCATCGCCGATGGTTTTAATTTTTTCCACACCATGTTTTTGGGTCATTGAATCGAATGTCGAAAAAATCGTGTTCAAAATTTCCATCAATTGACGTGGGGAAAGTGCAACAGTGA
>CALDGT010001053.1 GCA_937942935.1 uncultured Chloroflexota bacterium
TTTTTCTCCTCAATAAATCGCTGTTAATTGCGATGTCGGGACGGTCAAAATGGTTTCGCCATGCCACATCCCACCACCTGCCATCACATGCCACATCAATAATTGCGCTGTCAGCGCCCGATTAATCCCACAACGCGCATTAGAAACCGCCAATTGCCCGTCATCGGTTTTGGTGGAACGGGTATAACAATCGCCCGCGCAGTGATATTTCGCAAAACATCCCGCGCAATGAGTCGCTTGCTTATCTTCTAGCCGATTCAGCAATGCTTCACGGTTGGCTTGTGCTAAGGCAATAAAACCCGCGTCATCAATCGCGCCGATGGTGGAAATATGCGCCAACGCATGAGCATCGCTGGCGATTTCGTAACACGTCACCAATTCCCGATGAGCATTGACGATGAGCGCATCATACGGCGCAGTACAAAAACTGCGCGTGAGCAACCACGGACGCGCCCCAGAATAGGAGAGTTCGCGCCCATGAAGGACTGCAATTTCAAACGCATCCATAAATGCTTCGACAAAGGCGAGATTTTCATCGGATGAGGCTTCTTGATGTGTCCCGCGCACCGTATTAAAGGCGGGTTCAACTTGTAAAGATTTGCAGGCGGTATTTTCGCAAATGAATTTCACATCGGCGGGGAGTGTATCGCGCCACGGGGCGGTGGCGGTCATGCGAATGCCATAGGGGAATTTTGCCTCATCCAGCGCGTGAATCGTCTCTAATACCAATGACGATGACCCCTCGCCATTGGGCAAAATGCGCTGATGGTCATGTGTGGCGGGGCGACCATCAAACGAAATGGTGACACCATCCAAATTTTTGATAACCCAAGCCCGTTGTGCTTTTGACCACACCCCATTGCTGACCATCACAATTTTTGCGGGGATGGATTTTGTTCGCGCATAAGCTGTCGCCTGCTGAATCACATCCCAATTTTGCATCGGCTCGCCACCGCCATGAAAACACAATTCAAAATACGGGTATCCGCGTTCCTGTGCGCTAGTCGCAACGGTATCAATCACCGTTTTTGCTAAATCCAGAGATAAATCTACAGGCGCAAGCACCCCCGCGTTGGCATAACAATAGGTACAGCGCAAATTACACCGATTGGTCATCAACAACACCGCGCTGGTCGGATGAAAGGTATGGTCTGGCACGGGTGGGGGAGGTGGGTCTGGCGCGAAAAAGCCCACACTATCCAAAAATGTGGCGATTCTTGGCGGGATGGATTCGCGGGGTTGCCTTCCATGTGCCACATCTAAACATAATTCTGCGAGGGCATGATTGCCCACAAAAGCCAACTTTTTCAGTGGGCTATAGATGAGAAATTGATGCTCGATTGGGATGATATAGGTTTCCATGTGAGTCGCCTTTTATCTAATTCGGATACCAATAATGTGTTGACCCGCCACTGCCATCGCCAACACACGCGCAACCGCTCCCCGCCACACAATTGCAAATGCAGGTTGAGCCTGCGGGAATTGGTGAACCACACGGCAAGGTGATGACACTTGTGCCTGCATCATTGGGCGAATATTGTGCGCCCTCAAATTCTGGCAGGCTGGCGGCAATGTCTATAAGGTCTTTGATATACTCACCATCAGGGGATGACCATAATTTGATAACCCTATCTGCCCCGCCAGACACAATGAGCGTCCCCTCTGGGTTGATTGTAACGGCGGTCACACGCTCGGTATGCTCGGTCATTGAGCTGATGCTTGCCTCTGTAGCAATATCCCATAGCTGAACAACACGATGTTCATTCCCCGAAACAAGGTATTGGCTATCGGCGCTAATAGCGATTGAATTCACACTTCCCACGCGAAATGAGGGGAGTGATTCGCCATCGGGCAACGACCACCGCCTAATTGTGCTACCATACCCACCACAACACACAAACGCGCTATCGGGACTAATGGCAATGGCTCTGATATTTCCGCCAGCATTCATCGTTTTCATGAGTTCTAGCTCTGGTATGGTAGATTGCTCAATAAATTCGATAAATCCTTCTTGAGCAACCCATCCCTCTTGGTCGTCTATGGTAATGGGTACCCATGTATAATTATCGGCGCTGACGGTCTCGATACCTTCGCGCAATAAGAATGTTTCACCCACACCCGCAGTCCGAATCACGGTGTCATTGCCTGCTGATGTGCTAGGTTCAGAGCGAACACGCACATTCTGTATAATCCTCACAAAAGACATGATTTCTCTGGGCGGTGATGACCACAAGTGGAGTAACTCATCATCACCCCCAGAGGCGATGAATGACCCGTCTGGGCTAATGGCTACCGCGAAAACCTCTGCTGTATGCCCAACCAGTGTTTGAATCAATTTGCCATCGGGCAATGACCATAATTTGACGGTATTATCATAACTGCCAGAGACAAGCAATTTGCCATCGGCGCTCATCGCTAAAGAGGTGGAATATTCATCATGTCCTTCAAGCGTTTTGATGAGAACTGCATCTGGCAATGACCACAATTTGATACTGCCATCGCCTGCAATAGACGCAAAAAATGTCCCATCTGGGCTGATAACAACCGATGTGATGGCATTATTCCCATGTCCTGTAATGGTTTTGATGAATGCGCCATCGGGTAATGACCACAATTTGATGGTGCTATCATGACTGGCAGAAATGAGGAGCGTTTCATCTGGGGTGATGGCGAATGAGGTTATATGCTTTCTATGCGCTCGTGCGCCTCGTGAGAATTGGTTAATGGATATTTCTGCACTATGAACTGTTTCACTGTGCATCGCGCCCATGACCAACACGGTAGCCGTCTCGCCTGCGCC
>CALDGT010001054.1 GCA_937942935.1 uncultured Chloroflexota bacterium
TTAGAACCACCTCGTGCATTTATCAATCTTGCTATGTCCACAGTTTTGCTCACTGTAGGTCTTATTGTTTTTGGGGCAATTGTCCGTGTTACCGATTCTGGTTTGGGATGTGGCAACTCGTGGCCCCTCTGTGATGGAAAAGTCCTCCCCCCATTAGATAACCTGACTGCATGGATAGAATGGTCGCATCGGCTCATTGCGATGTTAATAGGCGTTTTGGGCATTGGGATGTTGGTCTTATCTTGGCGTGGGTATCGGAAAAATAACCCTGTTGTGCTGACTATAACCTTCATCGCCGCAGGTCTATTTGCTTTTCAAAGTGGATTGGGCGCGATTGTTGTGATATTCGACCTGCCCCCGACCATTGTCACTTTGCACCTCGCCTCTGCGATGTTGTTGTTAGGGGCATTATTGCTTTCGGCAATTTTGGCGTGGCATCGTCCACCCGCTACCCCAACACCCCGTGATGTCGTCACGACTCTGGCTTATGTGACAATGGCGCTCTCGCTTATTATCATTTTAACTGGGGCGTTGGTGCGTGGGAGTGGTGCGACATTGGCTTGCCCAGATTATCCGTTGTGTAATGGTGAAATTTTGCCTTTTGGTCAAGGTTCACTTGAAACCGTTCACATGATGCACCGCCTTGCAGTGGTTGGGCTTGGATTTATGCTCATTATGCTGGTGTGGTATATCTATCGTGGTGGGAGAGGGGTATTGCTCCGTCGCCTGAGCGTATTGGCGTTGGTGCTGTATTTTGCACAAGCGATTGTTGGCGCATTTTTTGTCTTGACGAGCGCCGCACCTATTTGGGGTGCTTCGCATGTAGGGCTTGCATCTACCGTATGGGCATTATTAGTGGCGATTTGCGCTATAGATACATTAAATAGTCGGCAATCTGTGGGGAATACTGCCCCTGCTGTTGCGTAATGGAGTGGTAAAGACGAATGATTTCATCTGCAAGTACAGGCGAAAAACCTACCTTTGGGCAATTGCTCAAAATTTATCTGGAATTAAGCAAAATGCGAATTGTGATTTTGCTTTGTTTTACCACCGCTACAGCGATGGTGATTGCATCGGGGCAAATTTATGGTACATTGCCCGCAATGAGCCTATTTTTACCCACTTTACTCGGTGGGGCGATGGCGGCGGCGGGGTCTAGCGCCATCAATCAGTATGTTGACCGTGATTTAGATGCCAAAATGTCGCGTACATCACGCCGCCCGATTCCATCGGGTCGCATACACCCCATGAATGCGTTGCTTTATGGGGTAGGGCTGATTGCATGGTCATTCATTATCCTCACCGTGTTTGTGAATTTACTCTCTGCTATCCTCGCTTTCATTGGCTCGATTTATTATGTGGTGTTATATACCCTCATCCTAAAGCGTAACACAGTCGTGAATATCCTGATTGGTGGTGGGGCAGGTGCATTTCCTGTGCTGGTCGGATGGTCGGCAATTACGGGGACAATCGGCTATGAAGCCATGATTTTATTTGCGATTGTCTTTTATTGGACACCACCACATAGCTGGGCGTTGGCGCTTTTGGTGAATACCGATTATGCCAAAGCCGCAGTCCCGATGATGCCTGTGGCGCGTGGCGAAGAAGTGACACGCCTTCAAATGCTCTTTTATTCTGTCCAATTGACCCTTATCACCTTATTGCCCAGTTTATTTGGGTTTTTGGGTGGATTTTATATGATATTTGCCGCCTTATTGGGTGGGGTATTGATTTATAAATCTTGGGAATTGCTCCAAGATGGCACAAAGGCATTAGCACGTAGCACCTATAAATATTCAACCGCGTATCTCGCATTTTTGTTTTTGGTGATGATTATAGACACCCTGCTACGTCTCGCACTGGTATA
>CALDGT010001055.1 GCA_937942935.1 uncultured Chloroflexota bacterium
CCTTATTAGTCTCTTGTTCGCATGATAGAAGCATCCGTTTTTGGGATGTGAGCAATATGCGCGAGGTTGGCACATTGACAGGGCATCGAGATTCGGTGAATAGTATCGCCTTCTCACCAGACGGTCGGTTGTTGGCATCAACATCTAAAGATGATACCTTGCGTGTGTGGGATGTGAATAATGGACAAGAACTCATTTGTGTTCAGGCTCATGAAAAATGGGCGAATGGGGTCACATTTTCGCCAAATGGCAAGCTGATTGTCACCACAGGGGGCGATAATAGCATTAAATTGTGGGGAATTAGCAAATTAGCCAATCGTGGATAACCAAATAGGCATGATTTAACCATGCCTTATGGTTTCCACAACGGATACCGCCCCTGCTCTATCTGGAAAACAATATCACCTGTCATGGTGATAACATTAATCATCGGAATCCGATTTTCGCGCTGACTAAAAGCAATGAGTCGGCTGTCTGGCGACCAATCAGCGGCATCTGGCATAATCGTCTCTGCGGTCAGTGGATAAATTTTTTCTTGTTTTTCCCCAATTACCACATATAACCCCCATTCATTATCTCGATAATCCACCAACACCCGATACAACCCATTGGGTGCTGTTTGATAGGTAGGAAAAAAATTTTGGATATAGGCTTGGGCAAGCGGATGACTGAGGTCTATGAGTTCGGGGAATGTGCCATCTAAATAACCCTTATAAAATTGCACCACATTGCCACCTTGTTGCATCGCCTGAAACACCATATTCTGATTATCCGACGACCAAAACGGAGGGCGTTCAGAAGCAATCACCACCGACAATGTCCCACTAATCAAGCGGGTGTTATTGCCATCAGAATTCATCACATATAACCCAATTTGATTATTCATATTGCCATAAGAACGGGCAATTAAACCAATATACTCCCCATTTGGCGACCAACTAAATAAATGCGGATACAGGTCTAAGGTCGTGAGGGATGTGATGGCTTTGGTACGCACATCATACAAATTAACTGCCATGCGATTTTCAAACCAATTGCTGTGCGGTTTTGGACCAATATAGGCAATCACATCACCTTGATTATCATGTGCAATCCATAAAGCACACAGACAAATGATCGTATTTACGATGAAAAAAAAACTGATGGCACGAATAATTTGCGATAAAAAATGTATATTCATTATTCTTGTGGCTTCCACACAGGCGAATATTCATCCGATACAGAAAAGGTTAATCGGCGTGAATTTTCACCTTCTGCTGATATGATAAAAATATCTCTCGTGATGGAGATGCTAGATGACCCTTTATCTGAACTATATGCCAACCAACGACCATCTGGCGACCAATTAATATGCGAGATATAGTGTGCCTCTGTCGTAATTTGGCGCACATTTCGCCCATCTGGTGACATGATAAATAACTCAGATGGCACACTCCGTTCAGAAATAAATGCGATTTGTGAACCATCTGGCGACCACTGTGGCATTGAATCGTTGGCAGGATTGCGTGATAGGTTAATCAGTGCGCCATTACTCAC
>CALDGT010001056.1 GCA_937942935.1 uncultured Chloroflexota bacterium
AAAACGAATTTTTCTTTAGTTGTGTTGGGAATTTGTAACAAGATTATTTTACATTTTTCAAATAACCTGTGGTTTAGGATGAAATAGAGAAACAATCACTTTTTTCTTCATAAAAAGGATAAATTCACATGCGTTATAAAAAATTAGGTAATAGTGGTTTACTTGTGACCGATTTGGCGCTCGGAGCGATGCTTTTTGGTGGCACAGAAAGCAGAGACACCCCCGAAGCCGATTCTATCCGTATGGTACATCGGTATATTGATATGGGCGGAAATCATATTGATACAGCAGATGTGTATACCGGTGGGCGTAGCGAAGAAATTGTGGGCAAGGCAATTAAGGGCAAGCGCGATAATTTGGTCATCGCCAGCAAAGTGCGCTTTTCTACGGGGTCGGGCAAAAATGATGTCGGGTTATCGCGCTATCATATCATGCGCGGTGTCGAAGCCAGTTTGCGCCGATTGGATATTGAGACCATAGACCTCTATTATATGCACGCTTGGGATGTCCTCACCCCCATCGAAGAAAGTTTACGCGCTTTCGATGATTTGGTTGCGGCGGGAAAAATCCGTTATATCGGGGTATCGAATTTCAAAGCATGGCAAGTGATGAAGGCGCTCGGTGTGAGCGATTCGCATGGATGGGCGCGATTTGTCGCAGGGCAATATCAATATAGTTTGGTCATGCGCGGGATTGAATACGAATTTTTAGATTTATTTGAGCGCGAGGGTATTGGCATTGTCCCGTGGGGCGCGTTGGGTGGTGGATTTTTATCTGGAAAATATCGGCGCGGAGAACGTCCAGAATCGGGGCGAATCTCGATTATGCCCAATCACACCGAAGAAGCATGGGACAGACGCAACACCGACCAAAATTGGAATATCATAGATGCAGTTGGCAAAATTGCCGATGAACGAGGTCTCAATTATGCCCAAGTCGCACTCGCATGGGTAAAAGCGCAACCGTTGGTGAGCAGTATTATTTTGGGTGCGCGGACATTGGAGCAATTTGAGGATAACATGAAGGTCGCAGAAATTGACCTCACACCAGAAGAATTAGCATTGCTCAACGAAGCCAGCACCCTACCCGATTTGTATCCATATCGGATGATTGAAGCATATGGGCGGAAAATCGAGTGAACCGCGATAAAAGTTTTTACGATGCTCTGCCCAAAAAGCGCATGGGCGCAGGGTGCCTGTTCTTTGATGAGCATGGGCGTGTGATGTTGGTCAAACCCAGTTATAAGCCCACTTGGGAAATCGTGGGCGGAATTGTCGAAAATGATGAATCGCCAAAATCGGCTTGCGAGCGTGAAATTACAGAAGAAATCGGGTTATCGCGCAAGGTGAATCGGTTATTGGTGGTAGATTATAACAATTATCCCGATGATAAAACCAAGACAGAATCGCTGATGTTTGTATTTGATGGCGGTGTATTGTCGGATGATGATATTGCACAAATTCGCCTACAAGAAAGCGAACTTTTAGGGTATCAATTTTTCGCACCTGATGAATTGCCCGATGCGTTACAACCTGTCTTGGCGAGGCGGATTCGTATGGCGGTTTTGCAACGAGATATGAACGGCGCGGTTTATTTAGAGAATCAAGAAGTGATTTAAGGCAAGTTTTCGACCCCTTCTCCAGTTTGGAGAAGGGGGTTGGGGGATGCGGTCAAGCAATCGCCTAAAAGAACATCTTGGCGATTTTCAGTACACCCTGACTCCACGGGACGCGGTGGGTAACACCGGTTTGTTTTTCAAAATTCGCCAAATTCGCCACATACCAGTCATAATTGCGGATGAGCGCATCTTTATTAGAGAATTTTGGCTTCCAGCCCAATTTTTGTTCAGCTTTTTCGATGGAAACAAACGAATCTTTGATGGCGGTCTCATACACCCATGGATAGAGGGGCGATAATTTGAGGCGGTCTAAAATACGGAGTGTCCATAATGCTGGAGCGACAGGGAATGAACGTACTTTTTTCCCGAAGCCTGCATGGTCAAGCACTGCTTGGAAGTCGCCTTTGAATGTGCCATATTCTTTTGAGCCGACATTGAAAATATCATTGACTGCTTCTTTGGGCAATGTCGCACACAGATAAATGGCATTGCATAAATCTTCAACATCCAAATATTGATACAAATTATTGCCTTTACCCGGAATGGGGAAACCTTTGCCATCTTTTGCCCAATCAAATAACAAGGCAAACACGCCGAGCCGTTCTGGTCCGATAAAGGATTTTGGACGGATGACGCTCACGGTCATGCCCAATTTTTGGTATTCCAAACACACTTTTTCGGCTTCGATTTTGGCAATGCCATAAGGTCCAACACCAACTAATTTGTCATTTTCATATAAGGGGTGATGGTCTGGAACACCATAAACGGCAGTAGATGAGATGTGAATGAAGCGTTCTACCCCGTGTTTGTGGGCGCTATCAATCACATTGCGCGAGCCATCAATATCTGTCGAGAAAATATCCTCTTTTTTATACAGAGGCAGTGCCGCGGCGGTGTGAATGACAATATCCACGCCTTGCATTGCTTTATCAACATCGGCGCGATTGCGAATATCGCCCGTGACTTCGGTGATTTGTGGGCGTTCTGGATAATCGAAGGGGAGCAAATCGAGCGAGACAACTTTGTGTCCTTGCGCCAGCAAATAGCGGGTCATATTAATGCCCAAAAAGCCAGCGCCCCCTGTGATGAGATATGTTTTTTGTGTTGCCATTGGTTATTTGTTAACTCCATAAGCTAATGGGATAAGAACGGGGCTTATTGTAGGCTCATTTTTTCAGAATAGGTAGGGCTATGATATATCCTATTGCCCTACGCGCTCTCGTGTAATCGGTTGCTCACTGAATATTTCGACACGGGTCACTTGTCCGATAACATCAGATAAATTGGTCAGCGCATCCAATGGCAATAAGTGAAATGGATACGGGCGCAGGGCAACCATATTCGGCAAAATTTGTGTACCCTCTGGCAAATACATGGTCGCCACAACCATATTCATCATCCGAAAGGGTTGCTCCGCTTGTGGAATCAGTGGGCAATTGGTGAAGGTCAAAAATCCACTACCCGCCTCTCGGAGCGCCAAAACATCCGCAACAATTGGTTCATAACAACCTAATTCGGTGGTCGTGACCCGATTCACAATTGCAGTCATATCAGTGACAGCACGAAACGGAAAACTCCGCACAGGCACAAGCACTACGCTGACCGCTTCTGGCGGAATCGCAACCCCTTTTGGCAAGGCTTGGGTGATAATCACCAATTCTGCCAAGGGTTCTGGTGTAGGCGTAAGTGTCGGAGATGGGGTAACGGTTGGACGCGGGGTGAACGTTGGGGTAATAGATGGGATGGGGGTATAAGTGGGTGGGACAAAACGTGTTGGTAATAACAGACTCATATCTTCTGTGGGTGACTCTGGTGTGGTATTGAGGGTGCATCCGATGAGGATGAGTAATAAAAATAGTATGCAAATGCCCCCGCTTCTCATTGCATGGCGTGTCGGGGCTTGCCATGGCAAGCCCCTACAGACAATATGATTAAAAAATTTCATCACATTATTTCCGCTTATTCGCAGACCCCAATGGGCGCGGTTGTTTTGGGCTAGTGGTCGCCTTTGGGGGAGATTTGTGTTTATCATCGGCTTTTGGCGCAGATTTTTGTGCGGATGGATTGGCTTTATCTACATGACGCGCATACTGCCCCAACAAATGCCCATGTGCAGGGACTAAAAATGCCCCATAAACCATCCAACCCAAACACGGGATGAACATCATCACCGAAAAAATGACATTATAAATC
>CALDGT010001057.1 GCA_937942935.1 uncultured Chloroflexota bacterium
TACACCCGCCATGGTGTTAAAGAACCGATGTTTGGGGTCAGTTATGCCGATTTCAAAGTTATCGTCAAAAAAATTAAGAAAAATCATAATCTCGCCGTCCAATTGTGGGAGACTGGCAATTATGATGCGCGAATTTTGGCGACCATGATTGCCGACCCAAAACAACTGTCACTTGAACACATTAATACGTGGGTTAATCAACTGGGGCATTATGCCATCACCGATGCGTTTGCGGGGATGGTGGCTGGTTCTGATTTTGTTCAACCCAAAATGGCAGAATGGGTAGAGGCTGATAATGAATGGATTTGTTGCGCGGGGTGGAATTTGCTGGCTCACTTGGCATTAGAGCATCCTAATTTGCCCGATGAATTTTTCTTGCCATATCTCTTGACCATCCAAAATCATATTCATCAGGGAAAAAACCGTGTGCGCTATAATATGAATAATGCGTTGATTGCCATTGGGCGACGCAATGAGATACTCAAAGAAAAGGCGTTGGCGGTGGCAAAAGTCATCGGCAAGGTCGAGGTAGACCACGGTCCGACATGGTGCAAAACGCCATTGGCAGAAGAATATATTTTGCGTGAGCGCCCAGACCGCAAAAAAGCATGATTCTTGAGGTTATATTTTAGCCTGTCATTTAATCACAGGCTAAAATTTTTCCCCAAATCCTTGACACAACTATCAAAACTTGTTATATTAGAGACAAGTTAATTCAGTCAGTGAAAAAAGATTGTTAATTGTGAACGCATTTATTCGTAGTAACCGAGATTTAGTCAAAGCCATGAACCGAAGCCTCTTGCTGAATATCATTCGGCGAGAGGGTCAGTTATCGCGCAAGCAATTGACCGAGATTTCTGGTCTGAGTGTTGGCGCGGTATCTGGGATTGTGGGCGAATTATTATCACATGGCTGGATTTTAGAAGCGGGGGAGGGCGATTTTACGGGTGGGCGCAGGCAAACCATGATTCGCCTAGCACCTGATGCGGGTTATGCCATCGGTATTAAATTGATGGAAGAACGGGTGGTGTGCGCCATCACCAATTTTGAATCGAGCATCATTGATTATCATGAAAGCCCCATCCCCGCCCGCACAACACCGCCACAATTGGTTGTCGCGCTCAAAAATGTCATAGATAACCTGATGAGTACCTTCCAAATGAAGCCCGACCAATTATTAGGCGTTGGGATTGGTTTGGCGGGGATTATCCGCACAGATGATGGCATTGTGCAACATTCCCCTTATTTTGGTTGGCGGAATTTGCCATTGGCATATATGCTCATGCAAAAAATTCAACGCCCTGTTTATATCGAAAACGATGTGAATACCCTCACCATCTCTGAACAATTATTTGGTTCTGGTCGTCATCATGATAATTTTATTGTGATAACCATCGGGCGCGGGATTGGGCTAGGGATTGTCTTGGGCAATCAATTATATCGTGGCAAATGGGGCGGAGCAGGCGAATTTGGGCATACTATCCTCACCCATGGCGACCAAACCCAACCCGCAACCACATTAGAACAATTAGCGGCAGACCCCGCCATCATCACACAATTGCGCTTGGTGGGCAAAAAATCGGTCTCGACACTCAAAGATGTGGTCGCATTGGCAGATGCACAAGACGAAGATGCAAAAAATGCGCTGGCATTGAGTGGGCATTATATCGGCATGGGATTGGCGAATTTGGTCAATATTTTGAATCCGGGGATGGTCATCATCAGTGGCGAAGGCACGCTGGCGGGTGATTATCGCTTGCAACCGATGATGGAAAGCCTGCAAAAGCACACCTTTAATGGTTTGTTGAGTGATGTCGAAATTATCATAGAGCCAACCGATGACCATGCGTGGGCGCGTGGTGCGGCGAGCCTTGTGATTAGCAAAGTATTTGAATCGCCCATTATAGAAGCACAACGTCAGCAATAAAAAATTTTTTTGAGAATGTTTTTTCAGTGAATGAAAGATGTTGAAGATGTCTAATTCAAAGCAACGGTCAAAATGGGGGTGGGTGATATTCTTCTTAGCGCCAAGCCTCATTGGGCTTGTGGTTTTTATTGTGTATCCAATTTTGTCATCGTTATGGTATGCCTTTCATGAGTGGGATTTGTTGTCTCCACCTGTTTTTAATGAATTAGACAACTTCAAAGAATTGCTTGGCGATGATAAATTTTGGAGTGCGCTTCATAACACCCTCCAATTTATCGTGTTATATGTGCCATCGGTGTTCATACTAGGTTTGGCATTAGCCATCTTCTTAAATCAAAAAATGCACGGCATGATTATCGTGCGGACAGCCACATTTTTGCCTGTAGTCGCCTCTTGGGTGGTGGTATCGCTCATTTGGAAATGGATTTTTAACCCCTCGTATGGGCTGATGAATTATGGACTGGCATTTTTGGGGATTGAGGGACCGAATTGGCTTTTTCAACCGACAACCGCGCTTTATGCGATGGTCATCACCAGCATTTGGAAAGATGTCGGGTACATTGCCTTGCTTTA
>CALDGT010001058.1 GCA_937942935.1 uncultured Chloroflexota bacterium
TATGTTCGAGGGTCATTTCTAAAATTAAAGTCGAATCTAAATTTGTTCCAACAACCATTTTATTTTTATCTCCCAAAATATACTTTAACTGCGATAGTCAGAATTATAACACATGCCCTTATGCGGTAACATATCTCTAAACAAACAAAAAGAAACGGTCATAAAAAATTCCATACAAAATTCACCTTGCGCCCATTTTGCTGTATGATAATGTGAATAGTATTGTTATCCGATATGGTAGGTGATGTATTTTGGCAAATTTATTGGCTGTAGACAATGCGTTAAGTCGTATTTTGAACCAAATATCCCCGCTTCAAGCAGAAATAATTCCGCTAATGGGAGGATATCATCGGATTGTCGCACAAGACATCATCGCACAAACATCATTGCCCCCATTTCCAAATTCAAGTATGGATGGTTATGCTATCCGCGCCGAAGATGTGACTACTGCCAGCAAAAATACTCCTGTTACCCTCAAAATTGTGATGGACATCCCCGCAGGCATATTTCCACAAGGAGAAATCGGTGCAGGCGAATGTGCCAGAATTATGACAGGTGCGCCCATTCCAGATGGGGCGACAGCAGTTATCCCCATCGAAGATACTGATGGCAGATGGGATGCAGTCAATTCATCTGTGTCTATTTTTCGGGCAATCAAGGCAGGGGATTATATTCGACCAGTTGGTGAAGATATTCATAAAGGTGACGTTATCGCCAGAATAGGCGACAATCTGCGTCCACAAGAAATTGGGGTATGTGCTTCTCTTGGTATGTCTACCCTATCAGTCATCCGCCGTCCGCGTGTGGTGATTTTATCGAATGGGGATGAATTAGTAGAACTTGGTCAACCCCTGCAAAATGGTCAAATTTACAATAGCAACAGTTACACCCTCGCAGGTCTGATTTTAGCCTGTGATGCAGACCCGATTTTGCTCCCCATTGCAAAAGACACCCCCCCAAGCATCCGTGCAATGTTCAAAGATGCCCTCTCGCAACAACCCGATATGCTCATCTCAACTGCGGGTGTTTCGGTTGGCGCGGCAGATTTTATCCGTGATATTTTAGCCGAGTTTGGGGTGGTAGATTTTTGGCGGATTAATATCCGTCCGGGGAAACCGCTCGCCTTTGGTCATATCCAAAACATCCCCTTCTTCGGATTACCGGGCAATCCAGTCTCGGCAATGGTCACATTTGAAGTATTTGTCAGACCAGCCCTCTATAAAATGATGGGAAAACCCTTACCCATTCCCACTATCTCTGCCTGTCTGAGTCATGATATTTCATCGGATGGCAGGGAAAGCTATTTGCGCGTCTTTTTAGAAAAATCGGTTGATGGTGTGTGGTCTGCACATCTCACAGGCACACAAACATCAAGCGCCCTCATTTCAATGTCAAAAGCGGATGGACTCATGATTATCCCCGCAGGCATTACTACCGCCAAAACAGGCGAATTTTATCGTGTGCGCTTATTAAAAAGCGAGTTACTCTATTCAAATTGAAAGGATTTTGCATTATGTCTACAGGACAATCTGTTCAACCCGCACCAACCACTTATAACCCAGCCAGCAAATGGTTGAATTTGCGAAATGTCGCTATTGTATTGATTATCTTTGGATTAATTGTGAGTGGATACCTAAGCTATGTCAAATTGACGGATGTGCAAATGGCTTGTCCGGGTGAAGGTAGTGGCTTCGATTGCGGCGCTGTGCAAAATAGCATCTATGCCGAATTACCCCCTCGCTCTGGTATCGCAATTGCATGGCTTGGGTTTGCTACCTATATCATCATCTTTGGGCTTGTTTTATTTGAAAAACGCATTCCGTTCTTGCGTGAGTGGGGAATCCCGATGACATTTGGGATTGTACTGTTTGCCTTTTTATTCTCTGCCTATTTGGTTTATGTCCAAGCGGTATTGATTAAGGCATTTTGTGCATGGTGTTTGATGCACGAGGCAAATATGACCCTTCTATTTGGGGTATATATCATTAGGCTCATTAAATTCTTAAATAAGCCAGATGTTAATAATGTCTAATCACTCATAAAACACCAAGTCATGAGGGGCTATTCGGAATAGCGATGCCCCTCATTGGTTGGTTGTTTTTCATGAGGTTTGCGGGTTACTTGCTATGTTCACGGAGGGTGCGGGCAATAATATCATCTTGGGTTCTGCGGTTATCACGGCGATTCTTTGCATTACGACCACCGCTCAACGAGTCATCTTTACCCATTGCTTTACGGAAAGCCATAGCCATAGAGGTAATCATTTCTTCTTCATCTTCTTCTGGGGCGGCTTCGTATGTTTCTGATGGGGCTTTCATACTCAAATCAATTTGGCGTTTCTTGCGGTTGATTTTTAATACGCGGACTTGGACTTCTTGGTCAACTTTGACAACATCACCCGGATTTTTGACATACCCATCTGCTAATTCAGACACATGCACCATGCCGGGGCGTTCTGCGCCAATATCAACAAATACACCGAAATTTTCGATGCGGACAACTTTGCCGGGGAGCATTTGACCTTCTTCGATGCTATCCCAGCTTAATGTGGGTTGTGGCACCATCGTAAGGGCAATCCGTCCATTTTCGATTTTATAAATATAAACGGTGATTTTTTCGCCGACTTTCAAAATATCACCAACACTCTTAACATCTGGCTTGCCCAATTGCGAAACATGCAACAAACCATCTTGCCCAACGCCAACATCTACAAATGCACCATAAATTTCAATGCGCTTAACAGTGCCTTGCAATGCCATACCAACTTGTAATTCATTCATTGCTTTTGGGGTAGCATCTTGACTCATATTCCCCGACTCCTTATTCAAACTAAAATATAACCTTCCGATAAATAATACCTGCCTTTAAGGGCATTAAAGGCAGATTCTCATACGAAAATCTGCCCATAGATGTTGTTTATACACTGCGTGATTAAATCAGGCGCAGAAAATAACCATGATTAGCTTTCTGGGGTGGCTTCTGCTGTGGGAACTGGGGTTAATTCAAAATCGCTTTGCATATAATCGTTAAAGGTCTTATAGCCGTCCCATGTGTGCAAACTGCTGGTGGTGAGCAATTCTTGCATTAATTCTGATGTTAAATAAGCAAACCCGACCACTTCACTACGGTCGCTAATTTGCCCATTTTCACCTTCAACAAAGACATAAATCAACATTGGGATATCTGGGTAATATACACTCACCAATGCTTGGTCACTGCTCACAGTATCGCCAATAATATAGCTTGGTTCACCATGTTTTTCGACAACTTCGCCAAAACGAGTGCGAGGGGTGGTTTGTGCCACAATGAATGAAACGGTTTCACCATCTTGTGAGAACATTTGGCAACAATTATCGCCATCTTTTTGCGCCCAAGCCGCGCCAATTTGTTTAGTTGTTTCATCGGTGCGGGTTTGAAGGCTTGCGAGGGTTGTATC
>CALDGT010001059.1 GCA_937942935.1 uncultured Chloroflexota bacterium
AACTCACTGAACAACAATATGATGTTTTGCTTGGGCTTCAACGCTCACGCCGAATGGCTATTATTGGCGGAGCTGGAACAGGCAAAACTATGTTAGCCCTTGAGAAGGCGCGACAATTAACCAAGTCCGGATTTAAGGTCTTATTGTTGTGCTATAACACAAATTTGGCAAATTGGCTCACTGAAGTGACCAAGAATATGCCGAATGTGCTTGTCAGTACATTTCATGGAATTGCACGTAAGGTTGCTGACTGGGCAAACTATCAGGTTGTGAATCAGCAAGACTACTTGAATAAGCCAGAAGATATTCTTTACTCGGCGCTAGATACTCTGCATAGACCTGATGATTATCTTTTTGATGCAGTGATAGTAGATGAGGCGCAAGATTTTAAGTCTGATTACTGGATACCCATTGAAAATTTGCTTAAAGATAAAATGAACGGTGTGTTATATATCTTTTTTGATGAGAACCAAACACTTTATCAGTTATCTAATATACCAATTCCAAACGGACAAGAACCATTTGTGTTGACACGCAATCTTCGTAATACACGCCCCATTTTTGAATTGGTGCATCAATATCAAACTGATATACAATATGAAGGCAGAGGTCCACAAGGTAGACCAGTTAAATTCAAACCAGTTAATACTGATGAGCAAGCTAAACGATCACTTCTTGAGACGTTGAATGCCCTCATAAATGAAGAAAAGATTGCACCGCATGAAATCGTCGTTCTGACACCTCGTGGAAAAGATAATAGCCTGTGGAAAGAAGATCTATCATTAGGCGAATATCGGTTTACATGGGATTTGAGCAATCGAAAATCACCTTATATTCGCGTGAATACCATTCATGGTTTTAAGGGATTAGAAAGTCCGATTGTTATTTTGACGGAATTAAATCATCTATTTGCAGATAAGCGTGACCAATTGTTGTATGTTGCTTTGTCGCGTGCGCGTAATTTACTGATTGTGATTGGTAGTTTGCCTGATAACTAAAAGATAGTGGTGGGTCATATGTTAAGTCATGAGAAACTAACCGAACTTATTAATTCTGCAATGAGAGGTAATTATAAGTTACATATTATTTATCGTGACGCTAATGGTAGAGAAACGGAACGAGATATTCAACCATTAGGGTGGATTGCAGATTATAAAATCAAAGCATTTTGTTATCTCAGGCGGGATGAGCGAGAGTTCGTACTATCCCATATTTTAGGTATTTCTAAATCTGACACGGCTCATTTAAATACAAGCCCATCTATTACCACACCTTTGAGTAGTTTTGAGGAACTTAAAGCAACAGAACCACAAGTAGTTCCTGCACTTAAGTCTAAGCAAAAGCAACCCATACCACAAACTGTATCGGGTGCAACATTTTCTGAGGTGACAAATAGTGAGCAATGGTCTGCTTTAATCCGATATTATTGGGATTGTTTGTATCAAGAATATCTTCTGAATTATGTTATCAAAGATTTAAATGACTATCAGTTTGTGCAAGAAACAGATGATAATAAAACTGTTCAAGTTCTGGCAGGTCGAGGCTCTTTTAGGTGGGAACGAACTAATAAAAATCAACAAACAGGCATTGCAAAGTTTATAACTGACCAATCTCGAAAACAACAGCGACTTTGTATTGCCTATAGGACGCTTTATGTAGCTCCAAAACAGATTATTCCACTTATCTTTGCTGAATGTGATTATGACATCCAAAATGATAAATTGATTTTGACCGTTGTTGATAATTATGAATTAAACTATGCGCTACTTGATAAATTTGATTTAGATAGGCACCTCTTTGATGAAATTTTATCATACTATTCCTCTGAGGATGCTGAGAGCGCGATTCCACACATCAGAGAGGCTATCATTTCTAAATTAGAAGAAGCAATCAAACATCCTATTCCGATATATGATAAACCATTATCAGAGCAATCTCCCCAGATGGTTTTGCTTACCAATCCCTACTTATTTTGGGCATCCAATAATGTCACATATAACTTATTAAAGGAGCTAGAAGCATTATCAAGTCACTCTTATAAGGATATACCACCATCTATTAAACGTCTGCTCAATTTATCAGGTGAGTTTAATTATCCTCAACCAGTTTCTCTGGATAAAGATGAACGATTTTATGTAACATCTATAAATGATGAACAACGGCAGGCTTGTGAATCAGCTTTTACATCATCCATGACAGCCATCACGGGACCACCAGGGACAGGCAAATCTCAATTAATTTTGAATATCATTGCTAATGCGGTTGTTCAAGGTCAGACTGTGCTTCTTGCTAGTAGGATTAACAACGCAGTTGATGTTGTTACCAATCGCACTAAGCGCGAAATTGCCCCGTTCAGAGCAATGATGCGTACAGGAAATCAAAGTTATAAAGACAAAACTCATATAGATATGAGCGAGGTATTAGACCATTTAGATAAGCACCAAATAAATCATCAAAGCTGGTGGTATCAAGAAGCCTATCAGCAAGAAAGAGTAAAGCTAAAAATCGCAACAGATAGGGTCGAAGAAATTTATTTATGGGAGAAGAAATTAGCCGAACTAGCTGAGATAAGTTTGGATATAGTCAAGCTAGATTTTCAACAGCTGGCTTCAAAAAAGCATTTAGACGAGATTCGACATGCTATAAAAAATGTCAATAATCTTGAAACTGATTTTAAGCATTTACAACATGATGTCAAAAGAATTGAGAATATTCTGCATGAAGAAATTCGACAAAATCGTAATGGGTATACTATCATAAATGCAATCCAAGCAATTGATGGATTTCGCTTTTTATTCGACACCGATTTTTCAGATATTCTATCTCTGCAAAACTACATTTATCTATGGTTAAGATTGATAGAGGCTTGTGAAAAACGCAAATCATATGAATCACTCGCTGAGCCTGTCAAGCGGTTAGAAGTTGATATAGCAATTCGTATCGAAAAACTGGCTTATGATTTCAAACCACTAGTTGATAATCGCCTTATTACTGAAGATGAGTTACCACAATTTCAAGTGCAAGTTCAGTCGTTAAGCCAAGCCATTCACCGGGCTAAAAAACGAACATTGTCAAATTGGTTTGGATTTCGCCGTCATCAACAAAACCAAGATATTTTGCTAGGTTTGAATGACTTATTATCTCAGTTGATACAACCCTCCTTTGAAGATAAAGTGACTGTGAAAAAACTGGAGAAACGACTTAATGAGGCTCGTCATTTTTGTGTTGTGATGGGTGAAGTCTATAAACTAGACAAATTGAAACAGCAATTAAATCGCCTAAAAGATGAACTTGATAGCATCACCAACCCGTTCTCGGATGAGACTCGCAGAAGTTTTCAATTTGTTGATATGCAATTGGTGCAATCTGATTATGTTCGATTGCGTCAAATATTGGATGATAATTATCAAAAACTCGATCAATCACGACGCGACTGTGAGGAATTTACGCAACTATTGGAAGATATTATTTTCTCAGTTATCAATATTCCTCATATCAATTGGAATTGGGAATATGATATTGAGCGATTAAGTCGCATTTTGAATCAATGGGGATTTATTCTGTTGAAAATGGGCATTGAAAGTGAGGGTGGAAAGTCTGTCGCGTTAGATAAGGCGAACACGGCTTGGAAAATTATCACCGAAAAGGCAATTGGGGTTATAGAAAGTTATTGGCTTGAGAGAAGTAATAGTATTCTAAATGACCCAGTTAGTAACCAACAAATCAGAAACCAAATTTATTCAAATCAGTTGACCGAAAATCAAAATTTTTACAAAGTGTTTCCGATATGGGCGACCACCAATCTGAGTATGGGACAAATTCCCTTATCCCCTCAACTCTTTGATTTGGTAGTGATAGATGAAGCATCTCAGTGCGATATACCTTCGGCATTGCCATTATTGTATCGGGCTAAACGAGTGGTGATTATTGGGGATGATAAGCAATTAACTCACATTACCACACTGCCTCCCGAAAAAGATGAGAACTTAGCTAATCTGCGTGGCATTGGCAAAAAGTATTGGTATACAGAAAAATCTCTTTTTGGTTTAGCGCGTGATTCAGTCACTTCCCGACCGGGTGTTATTGACCTTCTTCAACACTATCGCTCCCACAAAGATATTATTCAGTTTTCAAACCAGACTTTTTATCGTAATACACTCGATATTAGGACAGATTTGGCTAAGAGGAAGATTCCTAAAAACATACTGGCTAGTAGTGGCATTTTTTGGGTAAATATTACTGGCAAAACACAGCATCCACCTAGCGGTAGCGCTTTTAATGAAGAGGAAATTTGGGTTATTCGAAATTTGTTATCGGGACTGTATCAATCTCTCAAGCATCTTGAATGGGGATACGATTCTATAGGTGTCGTTACACCTTACCGAGAACAAAAAGAGAGATTATCGAAAACAAATGGTAGTCTGAATGATGTAATGATTGGAACGGCACACACTTTTCAAGGTAATGAGCGTGAAATTATGTTGTTTTCGACAGTTTTATCAAGTGGTATATCCGAAGGTAGTTTGAGTTGGCTAAGAAATACTCCGAACTTACTGAATGTTGCTGTCACGCGAGCGCGAGCTTTACTAATTGTTGTAGGGAATTTTGAATATTGCAGTAAACAGTTAGATTCTGAGCATCCGTATCAAAAACTAGCTGAATATGTTGGACAAACTCGTGTTTTAAGTGATTGGAAGAAATTGCCATTACTCTGAATTATCTACTGATTATTCCCTTGCACACCTAGCTCACCTGTGCTACACTATACATATCCTGCCCCCTAAACAGGATTACGCATGACCGCGGGGGTTTCCTAACCCCACAGACCCCCGCAACACGTCATGCGAATAACCCCTAAGATTATTTGTAACATCGTCATGTAAATTCCCCACAAGGGGAGTGTTTTCGTTTCTCCATTGGAGAATGTGTAGAAATGGATAACTACATATTGCGCGGCAACGAGGACAGCTATTCGCGTAGAGAATAACTTCCTGGTTGGCGGCAACGAGGACAGTTATTTGCGAAGAGAATAACTTCGTGGTTGCCTAGCCTCTAAGAGAGTGAACAACGGCTCACTTCTTAGAGGCTAGTTTCTAAGTACCTATTATAACCCTTTGTTGCCCTTTATAATGTGCTATGAACCTCTATAATCTGCTATTTTACTTAGATAAATTTTATTTCTCGCTTATTGTATGATTACACTTGCCACTTGCGATTATTTTTCAATACCAAGCGAAGGTTGAGAATGTGATATAGGTCACATCTGGGAATTTGTTTAGCCACTATAATCATAAATAGAGGATATTTGTAGATGTATCAGGTAAAAAAAGAGGTTAAATAATGAGAACCCTCGATGTTCGTGAGTTAGTTTGTGGTCAACGTCACGCCCTCATTTTTGGGACATTCGATGAGTTGGCTATCGGTGAGAGCTTTGTATTTGTCAACGACCATGACCCCAAACCGTTGTATCATCAATTTTGCTACCGCTATCCTAATCAATTTAACTGGGAGTATTTGGAACAAGGTCCAGATGTATGGCGGATGGAAATCTTGCGCGTTCAACATGGTGAAGCAAACCAGTTTCGGGCAGATATAAGCCTAAAGGTTATTATAGGAACAGAGATGAAGATATTAGATGTCCGTGAAATTCCCCCGCGTGAGCGCCACCCCCTAATTTTTAATACCTTTGATGCACTTACGGGGGATGAACAGTTCACATTGGTCAATGACCACGACCCTAAGCCATTATACTATCAATTTTTACATGAGCGCCCAGAACAATTCACTTGGGAATATTTGGAACAAGGTCCAGACGTATGGCGCGTGTCGGTTGGTCGCAAACAAGAGGGTTAAGGAAAAGCCTTATAGTCGCTTTTCGTCAGTTTAGGATAGTCGAATATACCCGACTATCCTAGCAATGCAATTTATTCATCCATCACACATCGAAAACCGAGCGAATAATAACGGCTATGCGGGCGGCTGGCGGTACGATATGCGGCACGAAATCCCATGAGTGTGATGCTAGACCATGCCCCGCCCCGCAAAACACGCTTATCTGTTGTGCGTGTGAGGATGTCGCGCCCATCACCGATGGTATATGGATAAGGATAGGTATCGGCATAAATGGTGCTTGTCCATTCCCACTCATTGCCAATTAAATCATACGCTCCAACCCAAGATGTGCTGGTTTCGATGCTCCCGACTTCGGCGGGACCGAGTGTTTCTTCTCGATTCCAGACAAGTTGTGTCTCATCCCAGTCATTTCCCCAGCTATATATCAAGTTATCGGGTCCACGGGTGGCATATTCCCACTCGGCTTCGGTTGGCAGGCGCCCCCCACGCAAGGCACAAAAATCTTGTGATTCATACCAATTAATTGTCTCTACGGGCAAATTATCGCCCACAAAATTATTGCCTGTGGAGCGTTTGCCATTCAATCGAGTAAAATCGGCTTGCCTAACAGGGTATTTATCCATCCAAAATGGCGCGGAAAAACATTGTTCATGTTGGGGCATTTCGGTCTGGAGGGCATGTAAGGTATCGGCATCTTCTCCGAATTGCGCCACAAAAGAGGCATACGCCACCTCGACTTGTTCGGGTGTGCTACCCATCATAAAACACCCAGCAGGTACAAGTACCATCACGATGCCATCCACCTCTCGCTCAATCGGTGTCCAATCGGCATTAGTCACAATCGCTACATATTCATCCCCAGATAGGGTTATTATGCCTAAGCAAAGGACAATCAATACAAAAATAAACCTTCTCATTGCTTATCATCTCCTAAAAAAATTTCACTGACCTATCTGGTCACTAATTGACCGATTTTGGTTAGCGCATTAAATCGGTGCTTTGGAAACCGCGTCGTCAACTCTTGTGCATACTGATTCAAATCTATGAATGGCAAATGGAATGTATCGCGCCATGGACGGTGCGCCTCATAAATAAAGACCTCTTTTGCGCCTAGTATCTCTACCCATTGCGGGATGATGAGCGCATCATCTGGTTCAACCGCAAAAAACAAGATGTCTGATGGTAATCTTTGTGCGATTTGCTCTATCTCTTGGGATTTGGTGAGGCGGTGAACCCCTTCGGAATAATTCAGAACCCGCGTACCATCTGCATAGGTGATATGAAACCCCAATTGTGGCGCGTTCATGGGCAACCGTAATCCCATAACCCCAATGCGGATGAGGTCAATGGGATGGGTGAGCAACTGAAAAATATATTTGACTTGTTCTCCAAAACCGGGTGGTAATAGGGGCATGTGTATCCACTGGAAGGCGCTAATGGTCATTCCATTGAGGGTGATGTGTTCGCCATCTTGAAGGGGATGCACATTAGCGGTAGATAAAATATCATGCCTATTGATATGTCTGATGACAGGTAGTGATGAGATGAGGTGAATATTGCTTAAATAGGGTTGTGCTTCTGGCGCTTCTAAGAAGGCACGTAATGAGCCTGCATGTTCTGGATGTCCGTGTGTGAGGCATATCACGATGGTTTGTGCTTCTTGCAAAATATCCCAAGACACACTCTCGCCGAATAAATCGAACCCGACAAGCGTGTTATCATGCTTGAGCGTAATTCCAGACCAGTTATGATATTGTATTTTCATCGTATAAAATCCTTTGGTACAGGGGTATGACTATACCGATGCAATTGTTTAATCAATTGTCCATTACGCCATAACCCCCAAACCACACGCGGAATATGCGATTTTAGAGCATATTGTGGACGATACAACTTAAAGCGCCGAATAGCGCGTAAGACAATCCGAACATAGTATTTGGCAATGAGTCCATACATCTGAGCAGATGTTAGGTTGGTTGTTGGGACGACAAAATGCGCTAAATCGTACATTTCACGATGGTGGGTGGTGATGGTATTTTCGATTTCATGATGAAACCCTGTCCCCGGTAATGGGGTGAGTGGTGTTAGTTCTGTGAGTGCGATATTCGGATGCCGTTTGACATAATCATCAATGCGCTTAAAATCGTCTTCGGTGTAATCTGGCATGACCAAAAAGCCAGCACTCAGGGCGATGCCATTCTCTGCTAAAATGGCGATGGCTTTTTCGTTAATCTCGATACTCGTCTTTTTATTCACCTCTTTAATGCGTGAATCGTCTATTGCTTCTAACCCAGTCATGACCATCATCAACCCAATTTTTGCCCATTTTGCAAAAATTTCTGGATTTTTGACCACGCAATCGGTACGTGTATAGGCAAAATACCGTTTTTTGATGTCCGCCTCCACAATCAGGTCATATAGACGTTCCATCCGCTTCACATCAATAAAGGTGTGGTCATCGCAGAACATGATGAATTCTTCATCTATTGTCTTTAAGTCTTCTACGATGAGTTCTGGTGAATGTGTGATGAAATGGCGTTGTGTAAAATGTTGGCATGAGCAAAAATTACATGGAAAGGTGCAACCCATTGAGGTCTGAATGGAAGCCACCGAGTTTTCAAACAGATAAAAATAGTGTGAGCGATATTTTTTGGTGAGCGCACGATGTGGTTGGGGATGATGGTCTAGGTTTGCAGGCAATGGGCGTGGGGGTGTGAGGAATAATTCGCCATTGCGAGGCAACCCTAGACCTAGAATATCATCAAATTGTTTCACCTTTTGCATATTCCACCGACTGACAATTTCTTTGAAGGCAGGCACACCCTCACCGATGACGATAATATCGATGAAGGGCGCATTAAATTCTTGTGGGCAGAGGGTGGCATGATGACCGCCCACCACTGTTAAGATATTGGGGTTAAATGCCTTAGCCGCCTTGAGGACATGCTGTGCTGTATAAGTTTGCACCACTTGGGCGCTCACACCGACAATATCGGGGTGAAAACGGCGCAAAGCACCATCCAGATTTTTGTCAATTTCCATATCCAACAATTCGACATCATGCTCACGCACAGTCCCGCCGATAATTTCTAAACCCAATGGTTCAACTTTTGCTAAATATTTTAGCCCAACGGTTAGCTCACCACTCGGCGGGTTTACCAATAAAATTTTCATGCGTACTCCTTTGTCAATCTAACTAGGCAAAATACGGGCTCTACTATGTTTCTCGCCTATATCGTCCCATCCAAGCCTTCTTATTCGCTCATCCGCCAGTGTCTAGGCTACGGATATAAGCGACAATCGCCAAAATATCATCATTGGTGAGGGTTGGGTTTCCACCTTTGGGTGGCATATCCACACCAGTGGTATTGGCGGCATCCCAAATCGGACGACCTGTAGTGATGAATTGCACCAATTCGTCATCGGTCAATGAGCGCACAAAGTCTGTCCCGACCAAATCTTTGCCCAAATTGGGGATACCATGAGCATCTGCACCATGACAAGCCCCACAGGTGGTGAATAATTCTTGTCCGCGTGCGACTTGTTCTGAGCTATAGGCGCTGGTCGTTGTTGATTCGGTGAGGGCTTCGACCACAACGACATCTGTCGGTTGTTCGGCAGATATATTGGTTGCGTTTGCTTCGGTGTCTAGGCTACGGATATAAGCGACAATCGCCAAAATATCATCATTGGTGAGGG
>CALDGT010001060.1 GCA_937942935.1 uncultured Chloroflexota bacterium
ATAGAGTAAATCTGGGATAATGGGTTTCATATTTTGCTCCTCCTGAGATAATTCATATCAATTACCTCATATCAGTATATGGTATAAATGAAACCATCCATGCGCGGAAATAAAATATCCACAAGCAATTGAGTCGCTCCCCCACAACTTAAATCGGGGAAGATTTTGCGTAACTCCTCACGATTGCGATGCCCCATCACCAATTGAGTGAAGGCATTCGGCGGAAGGCTTAAATCACTATTTCCATCATGATACCCCAATGATTTCACCTCTATCAGCGCCCCATTTTCAAAGACCAATGCAAATGCCCGCCGATACAAATTCAAAATGAAGGTATGGGTCAAATTGGCATAGGAGCTATGGGCAATCCGCGCTTCAAAGACAGGTTTGAGTGCTTTCAAAAGACGCGCAACATCTGGAATCATGATTTGCCATGCGTAGCGTCCATTATCATGCCCGCCATAAGACTGAGTGAGTCGTGTGAGGATATGATTTTGTGGGATATGAATTTTGATAAATGGTTTGCCACGTTCTATAGCCCATTTTTTGAATTGGGCTAATAATGCGATTGCCACTGATTGCGATAGGTTTGAACATTCATTGATATTCAACCCATCCCCAAATCCATAATGCTCCACACGGCAATAGCCAACTATTTTGCCATGTTCATCACAAATGCACCATGTATCGCCACCATTGCCTGTATGAACAGATGCGCCCAATAAATAATCCCAAATGGATTCATCGCGCACCGCAAAAATATCTAAATCGCACATTGATTCATCATATAACCGCATGAGCGCAGGAATATCTGGTGATGTGGCGAGCCGAAAATGAAATTGAGGGGGCATATCATCGGGGATGAGGTGTAAATCTAAACGCCAACCACCTTCTAATGGCAAGGCATATTCATAACCAAATTGCCGATAGAAATAGGGGATTCCCTGAATATTGCTCAAATAATACCCGCCATCATTTAGCAATTTGAGATGATGTTTTGCCAATTCGCGGATGAGTCCTTGCCCACGATATTCGGGCAATGTGCCAACAACACCCATTTCCCCTACTTTGAGCGATACGCCAGCAAGTTTCCATGTCCATGAGATGAGACATAACGAGGCGATAATTTTGCCTTCTTTTTCGATGAAAAACCAATCTTCTGGGGTGGTATATGGATGCGTCATGATGAGTTCACGCACCATCGTATCTACCCCGTTTCCGTGAATGAAATCATTAAAGTGGATGAGTTTTTCAACATCATCTTGGTTTGCGACAGAACGCAAAATAAAACCATCATGCAAAGGTTGAACATAAGGTTTTGGAGAAATAAACATGATTCGTCCTTTCGAGACATGCGTTATAACAACGCAACATATCTAAAAAATAGTGTGTATCTTGAAATGAATGGATGAGCCGAAAACGAAAAATGTCACATGATAGCGTGCATGTGAAGGGGAATTTTATGGGGGTGTCGGGGGAATTACGCTACCCGACTAGCGGACTTGCGCCTTTAAGTTCATATTTTTTGTCATGTAAATGATGATAACCCTGATGTGGAGAGGCGTCAATATTGGGGTTTAGGGCGAATACTAAATATCCGCCCTAATTATTTTCTAGGCAAAAATGGGCATATCGGCAATCACTTCCGCCGCGAGTTCATATTTACCGAATGCGGGCAAGATATACGCACCTGCCATAAGTGGGCGCACTGCACGGAGCAATTCTTGGGCAATTTTGACCCCTTCTTGGGGGGCATCATCGCCAGCATCTTCTATGCGTTTCATGAGATGGTCTGGAATCGAAATACCCGGCACTTCATTATGCAAAAACTGGGCATGGCGTAAGCTATAAAGTGGCATAATACCCATCAAGACAGGCAATTTGAATTGTTTGCCTGTGATGGCTAAATATCGCTCTAAAAACAATTCGATTTTATGCGGTTCAAATACCGCCTGCCCTAACGCAAAATCTGCCCCCGCCTCTAATTTTTTGACCGTGAGTTTGACCTCATGGTCTAAATCATCGGCAAACATATTGATTGCACATCCCACATGAAACGCGGTTGGTTTACCAATGCTACTACCCGCCAAATCTTGCCCATGATTCATCTTGTGTTTGATGAGTTCAATCAATTTAGATGGCGCAATATCAAAATTATCCATCGCTTCGGGGTAATCGCCTATTTTGGTGGGGTCGCCCATTGTGACGAACACATTTCGCAAATTCAGCGCGTGCGCGGCGAGTAAATCGCCCTGAATCCGCAACACATTGCGCCCGCGTGTGGGGAAATGTAACACGGTTTCCATTCCTACCTGATTATGAATGATATGCGATACCTCCCAAGGACTCATCCGCATTTGTGCGGCGGGTGTATCTGCCACATCTAACACATCTGCG
>CALDGT010001061.1 GCA_937942935.1 uncultured Chloroflexota bacterium
AAAATCCTCCATGCTATGCTATTGATTATAGCACAAGGGATAAATACAGGTGAAAAAAATAAGATGTTCAAGTTATGATGGTATTTTCATCGGAACAAAAGGCTTTGCAAAAACGTTATATGGCTGTGTGAATATATAAAGGAAGGAATGCACATGATTCAAAAATTAATGAGCCTCATTGTCTTGATGTTGCTATTGGTGACGGGTGTATCTGCCCAAGAAGGAGACCGCATGGCAAACCCCATTCGGCGTGATTATCATCAACTGGCGAGTGTGGAACTTATCCAAGAAGGCGAAACAACCTTTTTGGTCGTCAAAGGCGATTTTCCAGACGGGTGTGATATGCCCACAGTGGTGAATACAGAACGCATTGGCGCAACATGGTTTGTGGATATGTACCGCGAGATGCCATTCGATGTGATGTGTCCGATGGTTTTGGTATCGTATGAGCAAAAAATTGATGCCAGCGCCTTATTTGAAGCAGATGAAAATGGCAACACACCATCACTCATCGTCATCAACGGGGCAATATATGGCTTAGACATCATCCCCGATATGCCACCCACATTAAGCACCCTTTGGGTACGCGGGATTTTGCCTTATGTGAATGTCACCACTCGCCACACCCAAGAAGGCGACATGGAAATCACCATTTTAGGCACATTGACCGATGGCTGTGCTGTGCCTGTGTATCGTGCTTATGAAGATTGGCAAAATCCGGGCTTTGTGACCGTAGAAGCCTATACCGTCATCAATATCGCCGCCAGTTGCGCTCAAGTCCAAACCCCGTATGAATTGGTCATGCGCTCACCGGTGTTCAATAGCCTCGCGGTCAATGGGGTGAGCATCCCGTTTGACCCCGCGATGAATGTGGATGTGCAAGGATTTTTTGAGGAGCAACTCGTTGTCAATCTCGCAAAAGTCGAATGGGTAGAAGGCTTGCTCCCCAACGTTAAAATTACGGTGTCGGGCATCAAAGGTGGTTGTGATGCACCCGTTCAAATCGTGCCAGAAAAGACAGGTGATAACACCTATGTGGTAAAAGTGGTCATGGTATTGCCCGTGACGGTAGATTGTCCGATGGTGGTGCGTGATTATACAGAGGAACTCATGTTTGCGCCTGTGTTGGTAGGCGATGCACCCCTGCAATTCATCATCAATAACCAAACCTATACCCCCTAATCTATCTCCAACCGAGCCATTCTCAATCCCCTTACGACATGACAAAAGTAAGGGGATTTTTTAATGAAAAACAGTTGGCATTTGGTGAGAATTGGGTTATTATCAAGTTATCTCAATCGCTTGATGTGTTATGTAAGGGAAGCCCATGACCACCCCAACAATAGAACGACAATTACCAACCTATTTACCCCCTATCGGCGACAAAACCCCAAAAACCCTCATTAAAGGGGTTATGTTTGAATGGCTCAATGATGAGGCATTTTTATTCACATTAACGGATGTCCATCGTGAAGCGGTGGATATGTATATCAACACAGCCGTTGCATTGCTCTCCAATTGGGATTTGAGCAAATCGATGCGAATTATTAGCGATATGTCGCATGAAAATATGAGTTTAACCCCCTATTTCCGCAAACGCTTAAACGATATTACAGCCACAATCAATACATCACAAGTGCATGGTGTGTCGGCGGTGGTAATGGGCGGTGGCTTCATTGAAACCCTTATCGTATTCTTTGGGAATGCGTTCAATAAACGCACCCCCAATTTTAAGCAACGTTATTTCACCGATAAACAAAAAGGTCTCGATTGGGTCACAAAAGAACCTGCGCCATGACCTTTTTGATGGGGTGTGTCAATCATTCGGCACACCCCACACCCGAATTGTGCCATCGCTTGATGCCGAAATAATCGCCCGACCATCCCAACGCCATTCCCAAAATGACCAATCGGTATTCCCATCTAAGGATGCTAATTTTTCGCCTGTCTCAAAATTCCATAGAGACGCATTAAATCCGGTGTCTGCCAAAATCAGGCGCGAATCTGGGCTAAAGAAAATATCATCAACAGAGGCATCTAAAACGATTTCTGCTTCAGAATCTAAATCATGGACGAGTTTGCTACCCCCTTCTGTATCCGTAAACCACACCACCCGACCATCTGGCACAGCTTTTACTTTCACTGAGCTATTCATCCCTTCATGAACAGCGATGCTGATTTGTGACCATGAGACAATATCATAAACATACACTGTCGCATTATACGAATCGTCATCTGATGAATAGGTTGTCAGCACCAAGCGGTCATCATTGGTATCATATGCAAAGCTATTGATATTTTCATCGAGCGCGATGGTTTGAATGAGTTCCCCTGTCGCCATATCCCACACATACAAATCACCATCATCCAGCGCGGTTAACCAATTCCGATACGGATGAAATGCCCCACGAGACAACCGTTGGGACATGGGCAAAATATGATATACAGCCTCCCCTGTTTGGCTATCCCAAACGGTGATGCCTTCATCATGTTGTGAGGCGGCAATCAACCGACCATCAGGTGATACAATCAACCATGAGACCGATTGATAATAATTTGAACGGTCTAATGAGATGAAAGTGTGGTCATCGCTCAGGGGGAGATAGGATGCTAAATCGGCTACATCCACTTTGGCGATGCGAAAATCTTCTGAGTACAAAATAGATTGCGAATCGGCTGTAAAAATAGCGGTGTTCAAAAATGCGTTCAATTCATCTTCATACACCTGCTCATAGGTTTGTGCATCCCACCAACGCACCGCCCGTTCATTAAGGCGGTTGAATGTGGCGATTGTCTCGCCATTGGGATGATACACAACACCATCGGTCAAATTTTGAAAGGCTCTGATGGTCTCTATGCGGGTCATGGTTGCGACATCATAAATATCTACCGCATTATTATACGTGGCAACCGCCAATGATTGACCATCGGGCGAGAATGCAACATCGTTGATGTAATCTTCATACGGAAAATTGGCAATTTCTTCGCCTGTTTCGGCATCCCACACGCGCACACCATCCCAAGCAGAGGCTAACAAGCGCCCATCGGGGCTATACGCCAATGACCATGCGAGGTGAGGCAAAAAGTGGATGGTGTTGCCTGTTTGGGCATCGCGGATATAAACAAAATTCCTATTTGGCAATTCACTATAACGGGATGTGGCGATAAATTGACCATCGGGGCTATAGGTGACGGCTATCAGACCTTCTTCATTAAATTGTTGGGCAATTTCGCCTGTCTCGGCATCCCAAACGAACATGCCATCTTCGGTTGTGACAGTAGTGATAAATTGACCATCGGGGCTATAAGCAACATCGGCAATTTGGGCGGTATGCCCCAACAAATGATGAACCACCTGCCCCGATTGCACATCCCAGACCATGAGCGCGTTATCTCCGGATTCTGGAAATTCTCCGCCAGTGCCAGCGGCGATAAATCGTCCAGTGGGGCTAAAGGCAATATTTAATATCGCGCCTTTTTGCATTTTATCCCACAACAAACGCGGTGGCGCGGTGACATCATCGCCAGAATATAACCAGATGCCGATGGTCGCACCGACAGCGAATAATTTGCCATCGGGCGAATATGCAATTGCTTGCGGATACCCACGCCCAAGCATGGCGAGTTGCTCTACTTGCCCCGCGTTGTCGGGTGTGATGACGGGGTTTTCATCGGATAAAACAGGTGCTTGAGCATTGATATTTATCAGGATACAAAATATCACGATATTGATGATAAATAATCGAAAGACTTTCATGAGTTGCTCCTTTGTGAATTAAAAAGATAAAAAATTATTGATTTGCAGGCACGCCCCAAACGCGGATTGTGCCATCTCGTCCTGCTGTGATGATATATCGTCCATCAGGACGCCATTGAGGAAATGCGGTGTCTGTATGCCCACTTAACGCAGTTAAAAATGTGCCTGTTTGGGCATCCCATAAAAATACTTGTGACTCATAGCCTGTGAGCAAAATAAGCCGACCATCTGGGTTATATCTAAAATGGGTCATCCCCTGTATATTTGGATGATTCAGGGTCATCATGTGTGTCTCTGTCGCCACATCCCAAAGTATAAGACCAGAATTGGGGTCTGTGCCAACCCACACAAATTGTCCGTCTGGTTTGGCGCGAATTACCAACCAATATGCAAAATCGGTCAGGGTATGACTTTCGATTTCGGTGAATGTGGTTGTGTCGTAGATATAAGCCGTTATCGTGTATCCTGTATCATATTTTGGACTCATCACCGATAAAGCGATTTGGGTTGAATCGGGATGATAGGCAAAACTCCTGATAAAAAGTTCTTGCGATATGCCATTTTCGATAGAAATAGGGATAGATAAATCGAATGTATGGACGTGTTCGCCCGTCTGAACATCCCAAATATGCACATTGCCATCATCTATAGCACTTATCCAACGGCTATCGGGGCTAAATTGTGGCTCTAATAATTTATCGTTCACGGCTTCAAAGTCGTGTAATTTTTCGCCTGTGTGGGCATTCCATAGGGTTAAAGTCGTATTTTCTTGGCTCGCCATAATAAATCGCCCATCGGGACTCGTCATTAATGTGCTTGGGGTTAAAAAAAATAGGTCGGGGTCTAGTGTGATGAGGGTATGAGTGGCTTGTGTGGGTTGATAGGCTTGTAGATGAGTCGTATCTACCCGCCCAATTCGCCCCCACTCGCCATAAAGGATGTATTGATTATCTGGGCTAAAGAAAGCTGTGTTCATAGCGGTGCTAAAATCATCTATCGTAACCTGATGTTCGCCTGTTTGGGCATCCCATACCATAATGCTATGATTGGTGTAGCGCGATGCTAACCTGTTACCATCGGGATGATAAGCGATATTCATCACCAAGCCCGCATCCGCCGAAATCGTTTGAATTATAGCGCCTGTTTGCACCTCATACGTGATGATACTGCCATCTATTTGGGCAACGGTGATATGGTCGCCATTCGGATGAAATGCCACCTCTACAACAGAGATATAATCATCTTCGGTGATGGAATATGTGTCTCCTGTGGCTCGTTCCCATATCCAAAGCCCTTCTCCCGCCATTGCGAGGTAACGACCATCGGGGCTATAAGCAAGGCTAAGTGCAACATGGTCGAGTGTCTGTATCAGCTCGTAGGATTCGCTATCATACAAACGGACAACATCCACATCATATAAATCATTCATTTCGCGGATATGGCTGATGGCAATCATCGTCCCATCGGGGCTATAAGCCAATGAACGGGCGGTTGTCCCACCCATATCATCGGGGATAACGGTATGAATTAGCTCCCCTGTGTTTGCATCCCATGTCTGCAAGGTATTATCACCACCAACGGCGCTAATAACCTGACCATCGGGGCTATAACGCACCTGATAAATGGTTTGGGTATGCTCAGAGAGGTAATGAATCGTTTCGCCTGTTTGCACATCCCACACCACCACAGGCATCATCACACCATAAGATTCACTACCAACCCCCGCGACCATATATCGGCTATCGGGGCTAAAATCAATACTATTCACCCGACCATTTAACCGATAATTGGTTAAGAGGCGCGGGTCACTCTGCAAATTTTTGGCATCATACAACCACACACCAATGGTCGTCGAGATGGCGAATAAGTTGCCATCGGGCGAATAAGCGACATCTATCGGATACCCGCGCCCAATCATCGCCAGTTGCGCTACTTGCCCCGCATTGTCGGGTGAGATAATCGGATTTTCATCGGACAAAACGAGCGCTTGGGCTTGCACCGCGATGGTCAAGCAAACCATGATAAATAACAGTAAAAATAAGCGCATTTGTTTCATGTGTGATTTTCCTTTATATATCAAGATTGAACAGGCACGCCCCAGATGCGGATTGTCCCATCATTTCCAGTTGAGATAATTGCGCGACCATCGGCACGCCATTCTGCACGCACCCAATCGGTGTGTCCGCGCAGGGTGGTGAGCAATTGACCTGTTTGAACATCCCATAACAAGATAGTCTCACTCAACTCGACCAGCACCAACTGACCATCAGGACTAAATTGCGGGTTTTGTATCTGATTTGCATCTGTTTGTAATTGAATTTTGGTCTGGTTGTCTATATCTTCAATCGTGAAGATGCCACTATCGCGGTTATAGGATGAACGGATGATACGACCATCAGGTGTGATGCCAAGTTCTACCGAATCAAGTGTATTGTTTAATTCGATTGATGATATGACTGTCCAATCATCAGTAGGGTGGCTCAAATCGTATGTTTGGATGCGAACATCAAACAGATTCCCAAGTTTGGCGTTGGATTGACTGATTATCAAACGGTGATTCACATTGTCATAGACAAAATCATCTATAACGACATCCGATGAGAGTTGATGCAATAACGCGCCCGTCTGGGTATCATGTATATCTAATTGGGTGAATGTAGCGGTTATTAGCCAGTGGCGTTCTGCATCATAATGAGCGTTTAGGATGCGCGGTGACGTCTGGATATAATGCGATACCTCCCCTGTTTGCAGATTAAAAACAAATGTGCCATTCTCAGTATTCACACCATAGGGTTGCGTGATGATAATCATCTGGTGATTATCGGGTGTGACGAAAAAGATTAGCGGATAAATTTGTGTAAACGCGAGGGTTGTGAGGGTTTTACCGTTGCTTATGGGTTGCCGTGATGTGAGTGAATCCACTTCTACCGCGCCAACAAGATCATCTTCGGCATAATAGATAGTTTGCAAATCGGGGCTAAAAGTCGCTCGGCTCAGTTGCCCATTGAATGAAGAATCTGCATAACTCTGTAATTCTCCTGTTTTGATATTCAATACAGTGAGGCTATCTGTGATAGATGCTGAAAATTGACCATCAGGGCTATATGCAAGGATATTTGCATCAGATGTTTCGGTATCCGATGCGGGCATTGTAGTGAGCAATGCGCCTGTTTGAGCATCCCAGATATGAGATTGACCGTCACGACTGGTTGTGGTGATGGTCAATCCATCAGGGGAATAAACCACCTCTACAATACCACGCTGATGGGCGGGGATATGATGCAATACCGCGCCCGTCTGAACATCCCACACAATTAGGATGTTATCACCCCATTCATAAAAGTCGCCACCAGTCCCTGCGGCGATGAAACGGCTATCGGGGCTAAAATCTATATCCCAGATCCAACCTTGTTGATAGGTATCGGTCAACAAACGCGGGGTAGCTAATGGAGAATGGGCATCATATAACCACACACCCATACTTGTGCCGATTGCCAATCGCGTGCCATCTGGCGAATACGTTATATCCTGCGGGATACCCCGCCCAATCATAGCGAGTTGTGTCACTTGCCCCGCGTTGTCGGGTGTGATGATGGGGTTTTCATCGGACAAAACGGGTGCTTGGGCTTGAGCAACCGATAGAACGAGGGCAATGGCGATAAAAATAAAGATGCGGACAAACATCATAGAGACCATTCCTTTTTATGAAGGTGCTATATCTCTATTATAAGGTGCTTGCCCGCACACAAACCTGTCTCATACCCCGCTATAGGTCTACGACAAGGATACGATATGAGGATTTATAACGCTTCAATACCTTTTAGGTATGCCCGCACGACATCAACGGCTTCTGTCGGATAGGGTGTGATGCGCGATTGGGTTTGCGCCACCAAAACATCTAATAATGCCAGCGCACAGGATACAGGTGGGAGCAAAAGCGCATTGTTAATTTGTGTGGCAATGTCAGGATACACTTGCTCCAAACGCCGAAATGGGTCTAGGTTGTCGAGTTTGGGGTTATATCCCAACAGATTAATCAAAAGTGGCAACAGGTGATGAAGGAGATGATGCTTAATAAAAATATGGGCGCTCAATTTTTCGCCACGCGCATAGCGCCCCGCCCCAACATAAAATAATGCCAGCACCATCAATAAATCGCGTTGCGAATTATTATTTGGTTTGGGTGAGCGTGTGCTAATTTGTGCCATAATGCCCTTCACATCGCCCTTATCCATCAAAATATGATAATCGTTGGCTTTTGCGCCGTGTAATTCATTGGCATCAAAAATCGCAAATTCGATGAGATGAGGAATATCATACAGCACTTTAAGCCCGTGTTCGGTCTCACGGATGCTCATCACAATCTGTTCGGCATAGGGTAGCCATTCCAAATTTTGCCGAAAAGATTCTTGTTCCCCTGTTTTGACAATGACAAAAAAATCGTGGTCAGACCAATTATCGGGTGTCCTGCCTTGTTCTGCCATAGACCCAAGCGCAACCAGTCCAATCACACGCGGGTCGGTTTGGATGTTATTCAATAAAACGGTGGTGAATTGATGGTAATCGTTTAAGTTCATGAGAATCTCTTTTCTGTGTCTTTTTGAATGTTGTTGCAGGCATATTTTAACATCATTCTGCGACAATCTATATCAAAACACCAGATTGTGACATTCTTCACTACTCATACCAAAATATAAAGGAATACACTAGGGAATAAGGGGAATATGAACTTAGCCAACCATTCAGAAATTCACTACAGAAGCATAGGAGAATATCATCATGGGTTTTCTGAAGAATTTGTTCGGCAAAAAGTCATCTCAACCATCACCCACCTCAACACAACCCTCTCTTGTTGAGCCACCCGTATCGAATCCGCCAAAAATAACCACCCCGCCAAAGACAACCAATGAGGCACTCCTTAAAGAAGTGATTCAGATTGCAAAAGAAATCCCAGAACCCGATGTCATCAGCGATGAACTCACCAGCATTTCGATTCCATCCTCAGTCGGCGATACACTCGTGCATAAAATAGATGACTATGTGGCACAAGACCCCAAAAATATTGATATGTATTTGGTAAAACATTCTGTTCTAAGCCTGATGTTACGCGGGCAAGATGCCCAAGAAGCACTCGATAAAGCAACTAGCATTAACCCGCATCATATAGATGTGGATTTGGCAAAAAATATGATGTCAACATGGGGAATGTTCCCCAAATGGGGCGAGAATATCACCACACTCCCCAATAATATTCGGTCTTATATTCAAACCAAGCCCATGTTAGTCGTGCGCGATGGCTTGTCATTGGGATTAGCCGTGTTCAATGTGGTGAATCCGAGCGAATTCCCGATGGGATTTTCGCCGAGCATCCCTAGCAAATGGGAGCCTGTTTTCTCTAAGACACCAATGGGCGCGATTGTGGCACATTACACGGTCTTTGCAGATAATCCATCGGACCCCTATCGGAACGAAAAATTCTTGAATATTTCTACGGGCGATACCCTCACCACCATGTCTGGGCGCAAAATTGTGGAACGTCTATCGTATGTGCGTGGGTGTTATATCATCTTCACCGATGGGTATCGGATACTCTATAACAAGTTTTATGTGCCAGATAGCAGAACTCGGCAAGCGTGGGATAATACGGTGCGCCAGACCCTTGCCTATCATGAGTATGTCGGCGCAAATGAATTTAAGCAAGGTTATAGCTGGCACATGAATCATTTTCAACTGAGCAATATCAAAATTTGAGCGGTGATTTAGAGATACTACTCTTGATAGGAGCGTGAATAGATTACGCTCCTATTCATAACGCCATACCATTAAAAAAATTATGCTACAATAAGGAATATCATAAAAAGCTGTGAAGGTATTTCTCTGATGTCATTAGAAACAATTATCGAGCAAACTGAAACCCTATCCCCCGATGAAATCTCAGAATTAATCAAAATCTTAGCTGATAAACTGGTTAATTTATCCCAACAACCCACAAAAAAACATCATCTTATTGAATTAGCGGGACTTGGTGCCGAAATTTGGGAAGGGATAGATGCACAAGAGTATGTGAATCAGTTGCGAAGTGAGTGGGATGAGCGCCCATGATGCTCAAGAATTTGCTACAACCAAACATGAAGATTGGTATAGATACAGCTCCGCTCATTTATCTTGCCGAAAAGCATCCCGATTATTTTGGAAAAATGTTTTTCATTATGAATGCTATCGCTATTGGTCATATTTCGGCAATTAGCACCATGCTAACCTTAACAGAGGTGCTAACTCATCCTATTCGGATAGGGAATAACACATTAATACAAAAATATCAAACCATCTTAAACAGCAGTATTGGATTTGACCTCATCCTACTTAATAAATCAATCGCATATCAAGCGGCAGAATTACGTGCCAAATATAACCTCAAAACACCAGACGCGATTCAAATCGCAACAGCCATTCAAACCCATTGTCATGCGTTTTTAACCAATGATAAAGGACTTAAACGCATCACAGAGTTGCAAATATGGATTTTAGCTGAACTCATTCTTTAACCTAGCTTTCAAGTTCCTCTGCTTCTTCCTGTGCTAATTGGTCATCGGTAATGGGTGGAATATTCGCCATCGCTTGGCGCATCATCAGCAACAAATCGGCTTCGGTCATATCAAATTCAGATGGCACTTGCCCAGTGGTCGTAGATTGTGGTGGCGGTCCAAATGGTGACGATTGGAAATCTGGAATTTCTGCGGGTGGAATAGCAGGCTTGGGTTGTTCTGTAGGAATCGGTGCAGGTGATGGCACAACAGGCTTGGGCGCGGGTGGTGTGGCACTTTGGCGTTCATTGGGGACACCGCCAATGGCGCTTGAGCGTGGGTTGAGCAAATTCTGGATGGCACGATATACCACAGAGACCAACGCCACAGGCATCATCAAAATTGCCATGATTGCCCCGCCAACTCCTGCCCCACCTGCCGATTTTTTGCTGGCGGTGCGGGTCATCGGCGCGGATGGTTGCAATCTGGGGAGGGGTGGAATTTCCGCTTGCTTTTTCTCTTTATCGGCTAAAACATCTTCTAATAATTTATCTACCGATTCGGCTCGCTCATCAAAATCAGATTCTTCATCCTCTTGCATCCAATCGGGGAGGATGCCTGCTTCTTCATCATAAAATTCTGGTTCTGGAATAGCAAATTCATCGCTATCCAACGAAACCCCACCAAAAGAGGGACGATTCTCATCGCGTTTGGCTTCTTCAACAACACCCACCACCCCATCGGGATGAATCACATCATCGGGATGCACCGACATAAAGCGGTCTATCAATTC
>CALDGT010001062.1 GCA_937942935.1 uncultured Chloroflexota bacterium
TAACAGACAATTCACTTTCTTCGCCGTTCAAAACCGCGCTATCCGATTTTCCTATCCAACCCACTTCACCCTGATACATCACCGCATACCAGCCACCATCTTCTGATATGCCGATAGCATCTACAGTCACATTAATCAATGACCCCAATCGGCGAGCATCGGATTGTGGCAAAGCACGCACCCACACACCCAGACCATCAATTGTAATGGTGGGCAAAACTGTGATGACAGATAATTGTCTATCCGAGATAGATAAGCTACTGTTGACATCTTTGGCAATCCAAGCCGTCACGCCACCATAATCCACCGCGTACCAGTCTCTATTTTCAGAGATGCCAATCACCGTAATTTCATCGCCAATAATCACACCTAAACGTCGTGATGATACATCTGGCAAGGCGCGGATATACGCCCCTAATTGATTCACTGTGAGGATAGCCGTTACAGGGGTAGTGGTTGGAATAACAACCTCAATCACAGGCAATCCGCTTAGATCACCAATAATGGTGACACCCATATTACCTAATTCTAACCATCCTAATTCACCACGATATGCAATTTGCCCCCATTCGCCATCGGGAGAAACACCCAAAACAGTTACCGTTTCGCTGATGATAGACCCTAATAAGGCAGAATTACTATCTGGATATGCCCTAACCCATGTCCCAAACCCATTAATTTGTACTTGTGGAAATACGAGCGCAGGAGTGTAAGTTGGTAATGGGGTATTCGTTATTCTCACTGCTGTATTAGTCGGCGGGACAGGCGTATACGATGGTAACGGTGTATTCGTCACGCGCACTGCCGTATTGGTCGGCGGAACAGGTGTATAAGTTGGCAAAGGCGTATTCGTCATTCTCACTGCTGTATTGGTCGGCGGAGCAGGTGTATACGATGGTAATGGTGTATTCGTCTCACTCACAGGCACATCTGTTGGAGAAATCGGTGTTTGCGTGGGCATATTGAGCATTGCAATCGCCGTTTGAGTCATAAACACTGCTAATGCTGTCTCGGTATGATTTTGAGGGGTAATAATCGGTTCATCGCTCGCTAAAATCACCACAGGAGGGACAGATGTCCCTTGTATTTCAGTTGTGGGGGTATCATCATCTCGATTGCTCGACACTAATAGTGCAATTACCGCTCCAATCAGGAGCAAAATAACCAAACCCATACCGATAATCAAACCATTATTGCGTTTTGGCATGGGTGCAGGCGTTGGATACATCCCCGCCCCAGTTGGGACATATTGTGGTGGGGGTGCGCCAAATGAGGATGGTGTAGCCATAACCGGTGGGGCAAATGTCGCTTGTTGTTTGGGTGGCACTTTGAACACAAAAAAATTAGTTTCGCCACCTTTATTGCCTTCAATCGCGCTTTCAAATGCTTGGGCAAATGCGGTGCATGTCGGAAAACGCGCTTTAGGGTCTTTTGCTAATGCGCGTGCAAGGACTAAATCTAATGCAGGGGGCAAATCGCCACGCAATACTGTGAGAGGAGTCGGCATTTCATGGAGATGCTTATTCAACAATTGAAATGGGGTGCTGGCTTCAAATGGCTCACGCCCCGTCACCGCAATATATGCCAAAACACCCAATGAATATTGGTCTGTAGACGGAAAAACTTCTTCTCCTGCCCATTGTTCGGGTGCCATATAAGTCGGTGTGCCAACTGCCACACCTGTCCCTGTCAATTTGTTGGTGGCGTGCATGAGTTTGGCGATACCAAAATCTACCAAATAAGCATTTCCCTGATTATCAAACATCACATTGCTGGTCTTAATATCGCGGTGAATCACCCCACGATTATGGGCATAATCGAGCGCACTGGCGAGTTCTCGCAATAATTTTGCAGTCTCCCCTAACGACGGCATCCCGCGATTTTCAAACTGAGCATGATTAATCCGTTCTGCCAATGTCCCACCCGTGAGCAAACGCATGACCACATAACTGATTCCCCGTTGTGTCCCATAATCCACAATCGGCACAATATGAGGATGTTCCAGCGCGGCGGCGGTTTCGGCTTCACGAGTAAAGCGTTCCATATAGCCCGTTTGTTGTGCAAGTGTAGATGGCAATACTTTCACTGCCACTTCACGTTTGAGGGTCGTCTGAAATCCGCGATACACCGACCCCATCCCACCCACACCGAGTAATTCTCGTAATTCATACTGTCCAAGCATCTGACCTGTCAGATTATCATTGCCCATAATGTGTCTCCAATGATGTTATTTCCCCTCTGCCCATATTTTAGCCTTGCAATGAAATATGTGCAAACAATATGTGCTAAAAACTGAATTTAGCTACAGTGTGGACATGAGACACATCTCATTCCCCTTTATCTGTTTTGAAAAAAGAGCAAAATCCATTTCGGGATAAAATAAAAAATCCTCACGCCGTTTGGAGAGAGGATTTTTAGGTGAAGTTAGCTGGGGCAAAAATTTTACGGGGCGTTGGTCACAGTGACATTAATTGAGCCAGCATTATTGACTTCATTGCTTTCGGTAATCGTATTCCCTGTATCGGCTTGGAATTGCAAAATATAGGTGTTCGCCGATGAGAACGTGACATTCACCGTCAGGCTGATGGTTTGTCCCGCCGCCAAATTGCCAACCACGCCCAAATCTTGTTGGGTATTCACAGGCAAAATGAACAGCGTGTTGCTGAATTGGGTATTAATCGCGCTCCCATTATTGGTGATATTCACACCATATTGCACCGTCACCGATGTTTGCCCTGCGGGAATTGCGACCGTCGTCGGTCCTGTGATATTGCTCACGACCAAATCACCCGGTGTTGGGGTATTGGTTGGGGCGGGGGTTGCAGTTGGCACATTCGGGGTGAATGTGGGCGCAAGGGTCGCTGTTGCGAATGGAGTTGGGGTCGCGGGTGGATTTTGACCGGGGATAGTCGCACATTGTGTCCCATACAAATTAATATAGGGTGTCGTTTCAGGTCCGCGTGCCACCCAGCCAAGTGTGCCATTGGTATCGCGCAATTGCCACCAGCTATTATCATTCAAACGTGCCGCCACAGGTAACAATTCACCAGCCGCCAGTGTTCGAATCACATCGAAATTGGTGCTGGGACCCTTACGTAAGCGGAGTGCTGTCATCACCAATGCACGACAAGTTGGGTCATTGGGGTTAATCACAGGCTGGGTTGGACCGGGTTGGACACCGGGTGTTGCTGTCACTTGGGCGCTGGTCTGGCGGACATTCACACGGATTTCGGCGGGGTCACTGACGACAGAACTACCCCCCACACCACGCACGGCTGTCACACTCAAGACAATTTCGCCTGTATTGCGCGGGGTATAGTCGAGTAAGACCTGTTTGCTTGTTTCGCCAGTCGGCGATTCAGACCCAACAGTGCGGACATTCGTCCCATTAGCAGACAAACGCACACTAGTCACACCGACGCTATCCGCAACCTGAACACTCATCAAAATAGGCGTATTCACAACAAATTCTTCGCCATTTTGTGGGGATAAAATGGTGACAGTTGGTTTGCCTGTGGCAATTTGTGTTGTTGGTGTAGCAGTTAACCGAGAATCGTTACTTTCGGCATCCAAATTACATGCCGCAAGGGTGGTGAGCATCCCTAA
>CALDGT010001063.1 GCA_937942935.1 uncultured Chloroflexota bacterium
GACTGGCGGTATCCAGTGGCGTGAAGTCGCAGATGGAGCGCCATGTGATGATTTCGGTGACGTTGGTGTCTATGACGGTGCTTTCACCTGTGGTGGTGGATGCTAGAATGAAATTACCTTGTTGGTAGGCTAATTCTGGTTCAGGGGCAGATGGCTCTGCGTAGTAACCTAAAATTGCTACTGCACGACTGTCTGGCGCGAAAATAACACCTTCATCAGGATTGGCATTCCAAGCATTAAAAACACTGGAATAACCAAATGTTTGACTATCCATGTGAACAAAAACAAAATGGTTTAATAAGCCATGCGGTCGAAGAGAATATTCGTCAGAGCCACCACCTGTCTTCCAAATGACCAATACATTTTCATCAGACCATTGTAGTTTGCGCCATATATTTGGACGACGCAAAACGCCTAGTTCGTTCTCAGGGTCATTATTCAAATATTCGCCAGTCTCAAAGTCATAGATAACGATTTTACCATCAGACTCGAACTCTGGATTGAAAAGAGCATGGAAGTATGCGAGATAGCGACCATCTGGCGACCATGCCACAAGAGAGGTGCTAACAGACTCACGCCAATAGGGAGATGTTGTACTTGGATAAGATCCGCGAATATATGAACGGTCTATTCCTTCTAGTGTAAAGATGTCCTCATTTGTTGATGAGTTATATACAACGAACTGGGTTACTTTTTCGCAAATGAAATTGGAAATCACAACACTATTTGGGCATCTTTCATAAAGATAAATATCTGGGTTCGCTGGTGATTGCAAAATAAAATTCTCTACCATATCTGGGAAATAATTTGGTAATGAGGGAACAGGTGATAAGGCAGGGTCGCTAATCTCACTCAAAGTCATATTGTTGAATTCAAAATAGTGGCGAGAACCATCAAGAGCCGAATCATGTATATAGAATGTATTTGGACTATACCAATTTACACTACATGGATACCAATTTTCCTGCCAAGTTGTTTGAAAAACCATACGTTGGCTAGGCAAATAGATAATGTCAAGCACATCAGCCTCTTGAGAAGATACTGCCAAATATCTACCGTCTGTTGAAACTCTACCACACTGATTAGCAGAAAGTGTATATGTTATAGAATTTCCATCTGCACGAATTACAAAAACTTTAGACTCATTTACAATTCGAGTATAAGCTAAAAACTCATTATCATAAATTGCTAAAGGCGTTTGTGCCTGTATGTTACCTACTAGAATAATCATTAAGCAAGTCAGCAGTCTTTTCATGGCATTAGTCTAATCCCTATTTACTGGTATGCTTCATCTATAATTTTTCCAGAGGATAACGCCACAGCATCACACGGCGCAAGGCATCGTATGGTAGTCGTAGCACAATCGGCAGAGAACAAAAGTATCATTTTTGCATCTGTGCGCCAAATAGAACAAGACCCTAGCAATTTTATGTCATACTATGATATAATATTCGTACCAAGATAATTGTCCTACATGGGAAGTTCGCTTGCGGCAACAGAACTTCCCATGCCATCTTAAAACCCCAATCCACTCATCAAAAATTTAACGCCCCTTTTTAACCTTGTGATATAATCATGTTATATTGGCTTAAAAATATTTTGTTCAGAAAAGGCGACATGACGACACTTTTACTTATCCGCCATGCGGTGAATGATTTTGTCAAGACAGGCAAATTAGCAGGATGGACACCGGGCGTTCATTTGAATGACGAAGGTCAAGCCCAAGCGCGTGTGTTGGGGGAACGTCTTGCCACCACACCAATTCATCACTTATATAGTAGCCCATTAGAACGCACAATGGAGACCGCCCAAGCCATTTTAGCGCATCATCCCAAAATTACCTTGCAACAAACCGAAGAAATTGGCGAAGTCCGTTATGGCGATTGGGAAGGCATGGCGATTTCTGCCTTGCGTGGTCGCAAAATGTGGGAAGTGGTGCAAGAATACCCCTCACGCGCCGTTTTTCCCAATGGCGAAGCCATGCGCGATGTGCAAATGCGCGGTGTGAATTTTATCGAAAAATTGGTCACACGCCATGCAGGAGAAACAGTGGTGGTGGTCTCTCATGCCGATATTATCAAGATGGTGTTGGCACATTATTTGGGGATGCACCTCGATAATTTTCAACGGATTAATGTCTCACCCGCGTCCATCAGCACCTTGATGATGGGGCATAGTCGCCCGTATGTCGGCACAATGAATGATGTGGCGCATATTTGGCAAATGGAACAAGCACGTAAACAAGCAGAGAAAAATTAATAAGGGATAACAGTGTGATGCCAAACTTGGAAATTGAACTCAATCCCATAGACTTTATCACTATCGGCACGATTGGACCCAAAGGTCAACGGGTATTTTATTTGCAAGCGGGTCAGGGTGGCAAAATTGTCTCGATGATTATCGAAAAAGAGCAATCGTGGGCATTAGGCGAAGCCATCCGCGAGATGATGGATGACCTCGACAATCGCACAGAAGACCGCAATCCGAGCGAATTACCCCCGCGTGATATGGATTTGCGCGAGCCAATTGAACCCGTCTTTCGTATTTCGCAACTCGGTTTAGGGTATGATGAAGACCAAGATAAAATTGTTTTGGTCGCCCAAGAAATGGTGACAACCGATGTCGAAGTGGATGAAAATACAGAACCGGGCATTGTCCGCATTTGGTGTAGCCGTAAGCAAATTCGCGCCCTCAGTGACCATGCGATGGATACCGTCCGTTCTGGTCGGGCAGACCCCAAACAAAATGGGTCGTTAGTTTATTATTGGATGTAATCTTATGGATGATAACGCGAATATCCCATCACAATCGGATGACGAAAAACCACCTAGCACGCCTATCACCATCGGAAAGGTGCTAGATGTGTTGCAAAAAGGGGTTGTGGATGCCGAACATGGCGCAATCCAATGGAGTTCAAATTACACCTTTTTGGTATCGGTCAAACATGACGATATGGGTGTGATGGCGGTATACAAACCACA
>CALDGT010001064.1 GCA_937942935.1 uncultured Chloroflexota bacterium
AAAAAAACAGCCTATGATTCTCTCATAGGCTCTTCATATTGCCAAAGTTCAGAGGACGCGCAGAAGCGCGTCCATACGAGTTGGAATTGAGATAATTACATCCGTTCTGGTGCGGTCATGCCTAACAAATCGAGTACACGTTTGAACATGGCTTTGGTGGCGGTATAAAATGCCAACCGCGCTTTTTGCAAGTTGGGGTCTATGCCATCGGCAAAGGCACGCACACGGTCATACATGGGATGGAAGGCATTAGCAAGTTCTAACGCATAAAATGCGATGGTGTGTGGTGATAAATTTTCGCTGGCAATTTGCATCACATCTGGCAACTCTAAGCATTTCCGCAAGAAATTGAGTTCTTCTGCGCCTAGCAGTGACAAATCTGCGCCATCAATGCCCACACCACGCACTTCTGCCTCACGTAAAATCCCAGAACAACGCACATGCGCGTACTGGATGTAATATACAGGGTTTTCGTTGCTCTGCGAGACCGCCACATTAATATCGAATTTGAGATGCGAATCTGGACTCCGTTGAAGCAAAAAATAACGTATCGCATCGGCACTGGTGAGGTCTATCAGTTCGTCTAATGTATCGAAAAGCCCACGCCGTGTACTGCCTTTGAATGGTTTGCCATCGCGCACTACACTGACCATTTGCACATGCACGACATGAATCGGTTTGGGGTCGTAGCCCATTGCTTCTACCCCTCTGCGGACGACTTGAGCTTGGGTGAAATGGTCTGCGCCCAAAATATTCACAGCTAGGTCAAATCCCCGTTCCAATTTGTTGATATGATAGGCAATATCGGGCAGGGTGTAGGTTGGTTCGCCATTGCTCTTGACCAACACACGGTCTTCATCATCACCAAATGCAGTGCTTTTAAACCACTGAGCAGGCTTAAAATCGGCACTTTTGGCAATTACTTTTTCATCTGTTTCACCTTCACGGATGACGGATGTATAGACATATCCCCGTTTTTGCAACTCTTCTAGGGTTTTCCAGACTGCGCCCGAATCGTAGAGGCTATTTTCATTGAAGAAAATATCGTGCTTAATGCCAATTCTCGCACAGGTTTCTTGAATCCACTGGAACATACGCTTCTCAGCGTATTCTTTGAAGGGTTGCCAATCCTCATTTTTGAGCGAATCGCCTTTTTCGGCAATTAGGTCTTTGGCATAATCAATCAGATATTCTCCCTGATAAAATTTTTCCATATCAGGGATTTCCATCGTCTGACCGAGTGCTTCTAAATAACGCAAGCGTAAACTTTCGCCCAAGTTCCGCATTTGTGCGCCAGCATTATTGAAATAATATTCGCGTTCTACCTCATAACCAGTGGCTTCTAACACACGGGCGATGGCATCTCCCAAGATTGCGCCACGACTACGCCCGATGGTGATGGGTCCCGTGGGATTGGCGCTTAAAAATTCGACTTGAGCGCGTTTGCCTGTACCAATATCTAAATTGGCGAAGGTATTGCCAGATGTGATGAGGGTATTCACCAATTCTCGAATCCAATTTTCATTTAGGCGTATATTGACAAATCCGGGGGGCGCGACCTCTACAGTGCTGATGAAATCGGGTTTAGTGATGTGTTTAGCGATGATATTGGCTATCTCAATTGGCGGCTTGCCCATTGGTTTAGAGAGTGCCAATGCCACAGACGCGCCATAATCGCCTTGGTCGGCTTTTTTGGGTGGTTTGATGTCTATGGTGGGGAGTTCAACAGATGGTAATTCACCCGCAGATTGGGCATCATGAATGGCTTGGCGGATGAGTTCTGTGACTTGATGAGTTAACGGTTTCAATGTGATTTTATCCTCTTAATCAAAATGGCATAACAGACTTTTATTTTAGCAAACC
>CALDGT010001065.1 GCA_937942935.1 uncultured Chloroflexota bacterium
AATGAAAATATCGGCGATTTAGCCTTATTAGGTGCGGGGGTCAATCCATTACAACCGATTGTCAATATCCCACAACCTGTCATTGATGAGGTTATAGCGCGTGCAGATGTGGTAGATAGCACTGCCGAATTGATGATAGGCATTGAATCGGGCGGAAATAAATATAAAATCCGCGCGATAGATTTACCTGCCTTCACGCGCATGGGAGGTGCATTTATTTGGAATGAAGGTGATAAATCTACCGCCATATCCCGCCTCATAGCACATGATACACCTACCCTCTTAGTCCACATGGGACAAGGAATTTTTACCCAGAACTTAGGCGTAGGGAGCATCATCCCATTAGAAACGCCACAAGGGATTGTGAATTTTGAGGTCATCGGCACAGTTTATGGCAGTTTGGGCTTAGATGAAACGACTATCATTATGGATAAAGCCCTTTTTACCCAATTATGGGGGGATACATCCGCCAATAAATTGGCAATCCAATTGGCAGAAGGGGCAGATGCCCAAGCCATACGGCGCGAATTATTGACAAAGTATGCGATGCAAGGGGTAGTTGTTTATGATGTTGCCGATGTCACAGAAGCATTTCGTGGGCGGATGACCAGCATCGCCACCGTATCGAGTTTGATGTCGGGATTATTCACCATTGTCATCGCTGTTGCATTAGGAAGCACATTTTATGTCCTCATCATAGACCGTCGGCGCGAAATTGGGATGCTCCGTGCTTTAGGGATGACCCAAGCACAAATTCGCAATAGTGTGTTAAAAGAAGGCGTTTTGTTATTTGCGCTTACCAGTCTATTAACAGTCCCCGGTGCTTATTTAGCCACCAGTTTTCAACAATTGGGAATACAAAATGTGATGGGATTCAAGTTTGGTTTAGAAATTGGGCAAGTTATCAGTCATTTGGGCATTGTCTTGGCATTGGTAATGATAGGGATGATTATCCCTGCCCATTTTGCCAGCAAAACCGATATCTTAGAAGCCATGCGTTATGAGTGATAAAAAGGGGATGAACGGCATCCCCTTTTTAAGGTAAACTGAAGGGTAAGGTGTATAAATTTATGTATTCATAGAAATGGAGTTTTTATAT
>CALDGT010001066.1 GCA_937942935.1 uncultured Chloroflexota bacterium
AACACCTCTCATGGGAAACCGATGCGCCAAATGCGCCAGAAGTGATCATTGGGACATTGCTTGATGAAGAAATCTTGTTTCAGGCGCTTGTGGGAGTGCATGTTATCATTCATCTGGAAAGTGGGCAATGGTGGGCAAATGCCCGCCAATTAGAACGGATTGAATTAGTGGGAACACGCAATCTCATCGCCGCCGCCCGCGCCAATCGTGTCGGGCGTATTATTATGATTAGCCACTTAGGGGCAACACCATCCTCTGCATTCACCCTTCTCAGAATTAAAGGACAACAAGAAGCGATTGTCCGTGATAGTGGGTTAGCATTTACCATCATTCGCAGTGGGATTGTTTTTGCACCAGATGATGTATTTATCAATCATATCGCTATGGCGATGAGCCTCAATCCGTTATTTATGTTCATGGCAGGGCAAGGTGAAGTTGTCATTCATCCTATTTTTATAGATGACCTCATCAAAGCAATTTTAGTGGCGCTAGAACGTATCGAAACTGTAGACGAAACATTCAATATTGGCGGAGCTGAATATATTACCTATGAAGATTTGCTCCTCACCATCATGCGCCTGACAGGACAAAATCGGCTACTCATTAAAATGCCTCCGTATGTCTTGCGGTGGTTCAATTCGATTACCCGTCTATTTGTGAGGCGCACACTCATCACCAAACAATGGTATGATTTAATTGCGACCAATCGCACTGCCCCACTGGGCAATTTATATCATCATTTTGAATTTCAGCCACAACGTATAGAGGACACACTCCTCACTTATTTACCTAAAAAACGATTATTTTTCCCTGCACTACGATATTTATTCAAAAAACGTCCACGCGGCATTTGAGAGGGAAGTTGGGATATGTTACAAAACCAGAAAATTGCATTTGTTGGTAGCGGAGCAATGGGCGAGGCGATGATAAAAGGATTATTACGCCAAAATCTTATCCCCGCCGATTTTATCACCGCCGCCGACCCGCATGTAGAACGTGGGAATGAGTTGGCACAACAATATGGGTTGCATTTCACTACAGACAATCTTGAGGCGGTCAAAAATGCCGATGTGGTGGTACTTTCGATTAAACCACAAATGATGAATAAAGTCCTAACACAGCTAAAAACCCATATCAAACCCGAATCACTCATCATCAGCATCGCCGCAGGTGTGACAATTGAGCGTATTGTAGACCATATTTTGCACCCGTATGTGGTGCGTGCCATGCCCAATACGCCCGGTCAAATCGGCGAAGGGATTACCGTCTGGACATGCACACCAGAAGTCACGGCTCAACAACGCAAATGGGCAGATGCTGTATTAGGCGCAATGGGCGAAACGCTCTATGTCGAAGATGAAAACTATTTAGATATGGCAACTGCGCTTAATGGTAGCGGACCCTCATATGTCTTTTTGTTGATGGAAGCCCTGATAGATGTGGGTGTCCACATGGGATTTTCGCGCCAAGTTTCGCAAAAACTAGTCCAACAAACCATGCTTGGTTCGGTTAAATATGCGATTCAATCAGGGATGCACCCCGCCGAATTACGAAATCAAGTCACAAGTCCGGGCGGGACATCGGCAGCAGCTTTATACGAACTCGAAAAAGGTAGTATTCGGACAGTCATCGCCGATGCAGTTTGGGCGGCATACAAACGGTCAGCAGAACTTGGCAAAAATAATAACAAATAGGAGAATGTGGCATGATTTTAGAAATCGCAGAATTTTATATTCGGGATAATGCGCTACAAGCATTTGAAAGCGCCTTGCGTGAAAGCCTAGATAAATACATCAGCAAAGCAAAAGGCTTTTTAGACGCCCAATTACATCAAAGTATTGAGGATAAAACCCGTTTTATTTTGCTCATTCAATGGGAAACACTAGAAGACCATACTGTCGGTTTTCGACAAAGTGAACAATTCAAATATCACCGTGAACTCATCAGTCCATACTTTGCCAAAGACCCATTTGTGCAACATTTCAATCGGCAATTTTAGCATTGATTTAGAATGATTTGTCCCATTTTCGCCCTGAAGTGGCGGACATACGCTTTGCTAGTCCGCCATAATTCAAAAATTGATAAGTAGTTTGTGAAAAAGTGGACAGATGTTTGTGGATAAGCTACAATAGTGGCTTTATAGTGTCTGT
>CALDGT010001067.1 GCA_937942935.1 uncultured Chloroflexota bacterium
GTAATTGGGTTAAAATCATCCATTCCGGACGATTTTCGCTTTTACGGAGGCTTTCAACCACCCGCAACCGTTTAGTAGCCTTCTTCTTCCGTTGCTTCGACTTGGTATTGCGGACTTCATGCCACAAGTCTTTTGCCAATTTGGCTAAATCCAAATCTTTTAAGATTTTATAAAAGGCTTCTGCACCCATATCAGCCGTGAATACTTGGTGATATTTTTGGCGCAATTCACGATAACGTGTTTCAGATAAGAATTGAAGTATGTGTAATTCTTTCAATTCTTGGCGAGCTTTATCAGCAGACCCACGTACTACCACCATACGTTGGTCAAGCTCATCACGTTGCTCACCTTCTAAACGTGCTACTTCAGAAGCAATTTCGTCAGCCTGATTATCTAACCCGTCAAGGTCAGTTTGACGCAATTTTTCGATTTCAATTTGGATTTCATTGAGATATTGTTCAACAGAGGCTTTCACACGGTCAATATGCTCATTATTGACAATTTCGCCTTTGCCAACGACAACAAGGTCGGTGCTTTCAAAATTGATGTCTTTATCGGCGGCTTTTCCGCGCAATGTCCCTAAACGTTCTTGAATCGCTTGTGCCTCGCTCATCAAGCGGTCGCTCATACGGGTGAATTCTTCATCATAATGGCGGTTAATTTGCTCCGCACGCGATTCAAATTCGCTCAATTGGGCATCACGTTGGTGCTTGATGCTCTCCATTTGTTCCCGAATATCGCCACCCAATTCACTTTCTTTGGATTGCAATTCTTTATCAATGCGGTCCAAAGCACGTTTACGGGCTTCTTCATCCACATGAGTCACAACATATTGTGCAAAATACAGCACACGGTCTAAATTGCGCCGACTAATATCGAGCAATAAGCCTAAATAACTGGGGACACGGCGCGTATACCACACATGAGCAACAGGAGCGGCAAGTTCAATATGCCCCATACGTTCACGGCGGACAGATGAGCGCGTGACTTCAACACCACATTTATCGCAGACAATCCCACGATAACGGATATTTTTATACTTACCACAGTAACACTGCCAATCGCGGGTGGGACCAAAAATTGCTTCGCAAAACAACCCATCTTTTTCTGGGCGCAAACGACGATAATTGATGGTTTCCGGTTTGGTGACTTCGCCATATGACCACGATTTAATCGCTTCTGGCGATGCCAAGCTAACGCGCAGTGCGCTAAATTCCTTCGCCTCTAAAATAGACGAATTATCCTTCTGCATATATCACGCACTCCTCTTAATGGACTCACAGTAACAGACAACCCACTGAAAATACAAAAAATGCGTATGAAAATAATTTTCTTTTCATCGCTTAGGCTCTCAAATGTAAATCTTTAATAGACAGCAAAATGTACCAGCCTTGCACTACTCTGTCAAGGGGCAAATTAGATAAAAGAGGTGTTCTTGTCTACTGCAAGCATAATGCTTTGTAGGGGGTTTGTCAAGCAGGTTATATCAGAAATGTGTTATTTTCTGTCACATTTCAAAAACAGGGGCATGATAACCACGCCCCTGTATGTTATTTTTGTGAATTAATAGCCCAAAACTGCAACGACATCTGCCACAGCTTTAGAACTCTTGGCGAGCATGGCTTTTTCTTCATCGTTCAATTGCATTTCGATGACTTTTTCCACACCATTAGAACCCAATACGGCTGGCACGCCAACATAGAGATTATTATAGCCATATTGACCATTGAGCAAAACAGCAGAGGGAATCACTCGTTTTTGGTCTTTGAGGATGGCTTCTGCCATATCTACGGCACCAGCGGCAGGGGCATACCATGCGCTCACACCAATGAGACCAACAATTTCCCCACCACCCTTGCGAGTGCGTTCAATAATGGCTTGCAAGCGTTCTTCGCTCATCAATTCGCGGACAGGGATACCTGCCACGGAAGTGTGACGTGGAAGCGGAACCATTTCATCACCATGACCACCCAACACAATACCGTGAATATCCTTTACACTCACGCCCAATTCCATCGCAATGAATGATTTATAACGGGCGGTATCTAATGCACCAGCCATACCCACCACGCGATGCGCGGGGAATTTGCTTTCATGCAAAGCAACATGGCACATAGCATCTAAAGGATTCGACACAATCACCAAAACAGCATTGGGCGAATATTTCGCCACTTCGCGGGCAACTTCACCGACAATGGTTTGATTGGTCTTGACCAATTCATCACGGCTTGGGAATTGACCCGTTACAGGGTCTTTTTTGCGGGGAACGCCTGCGGTAATGATGACAACATCAGAATTGGCGGTTTCTGCATAATCTTTGCTACCAACCAATTTCACATCTTTACCAAGTACAGGGGTGGCTTCAAATAAATCGAGGGCTTTACCTTTCGCCGCGCCTTCTACGATGTCTACTAACACCACATCTGCCAATTCTTTGGCGGCGAGCCATACCGCGCAAGTAGAACCGACATTTCCAGCACCGACTACTGTTACTTTTTTACGACCCATGTTGATAATATCTCCTATAGGTTAATTCAATCGAATCGTTCACATACGTCTAATGACGCATGACCAAACACAAGTTTACGATTTTGGCGCACCTTTGAAAATCTCTGGTGATGCTTTATCAGCAAATTTGGCGAAGTTCTTTTTGAACATCTCTACTAATGCTTTTGCCTTTGCATCATACGCACTTTTATCTGCCCAAGTATTGCGCGGGTTCAAAATTTCGCTTGGCACATCTGGAACTTGGGTAGGAATCATCAATCCAAAGAATGGTTCTTCTTCAAATTTACCATTATCCAATTCTCCATTCAGCACCGCATTAATAATCCGCCGTGTATGTTTAAGCGACATCCGATGCCCTACCCCATACACGCCACCCGTCCAGCCTGTATTCACCAGCCAAACATGCGAACCATGTTTTCTGATTTTATCTGCCAACAATTCAGCATAC
>CALDGT010001068.1 GCA_937942935.1 uncultured Chloroflexota bacterium
GAACCGAAGCGACATTAATCATGCCGAGCAATAAGGCAAACGACCCAAAACTGATGACAATCGCCGTCAATAATAAGGCTTGGACTAATGGGTCACTCGGACGGGCGGTGACAGGATTTTCTTCTGTGCCAATATTCCGCGCCACCACTTCCCCATCTTCTAAATAGAGGGGCGATACATGGTCGTCTTTGGATGCGACATACGCAGGCACATTGCCATCATAAACACCTACCGCCAAAAAGAAAAAGTTGATGGCGGTGAACAAGATATAAAAGCCCATCGCCATCTTGATTAAATCACGGCGGAGTAACTGAAATACCCCAAAACCAAACATCACACCAGTAGCAATTGCGAATACAACATTCATAATTAGTCCAAGCCCCATTCTGCTAAATCTCGTGGGTGCGAAATCGCATTCATAATGCTGATGACCGCGCCAAAAACAACACAATAAATGGCGAGTTCAAAAAAGACGCTGGTGGTAATATGCAAACCTGCGGGAGCAATCCCACCATCATAAACCACATTTCCCAAGAAGTTGCCACCAATCACCAAACTTAATCCTGCATTGATGAGGGCAATCATCAAACCAGCTACAATTAAACGACCCGGATGCAACCATTTGAGGCGGGTACGCGCTTCAAAATAACCAAATACCACATACCAAGAAGCAACAGCCAACCCACTCACCATCCCGCCCGTAAAACCATCACCGGGCATCCCACCCCCATATAAAATTTGTGCAAAAGAGAGTAATAATGCCAATGGGAAGGCGATTCGCGCAACAGAACGGGTTAATGGGGTCGAAAAATTTTCAAACCGATAACGGTCTGTAATGCGCCGATATTGTTCTGGGGTGGGCTTGACATTGGTTTTGAGGGTTTTCATCGCCAGTTCTTCTTCATTCTCATCACCAAATTGTTCATCGGCGACTCGTTTCATGACCACATTCAAATCACCACCAACCAACACCTCACGCCCAACTGGTAACGTGAGAAGTGTTAATAATCCAAGCGCCGCCACACTAAACACCGTGATTTCGATGATGGTATCTGTCCCCCGAAAGTCCACAACAACCGCGCCGACAACATCGGTAGAGGTGGTCGCTGGATATGAATTTTGTAAATACCAATCGCTAATTGGGCGGATGACATCATCCGATACTGCAACTTGCTCAATTTGTTCAATCCGCCACTGACGGTCGCTAATCGCCGCCAACGCAAACAGGGTGACACTCAACCCAATAGCAGATGAAATGAGAATATCGCGCCAAACACCAATTTGCCGTCCATTTGTACCGCGCCAAATTAATTTCATCGCTTCGGTACGGCGTGGGACATTGATGCGGGCAATCATCAAAATGGTGAGGACTGTCACCATCGTTTCTACCAAAATTTGTACCAATGCGACATCAGGGGCGGGTTCTAGGAGGAATAATACCCCTATCGTATAACCCGACACACCTAATGCCAACACCGCCAACAAATGTGCGCGGAGGATAATGGATGCGAATGTCGCACCAAGTGAGATGACAATCATCGTCAACTTGAGCGAATCGGGACCAGAATTTTGGAACACCAAATTCAATGGACGGGCAGAATTAAATCCGCCAACGAGCATTAACCCCGCAATCACGGTCAAAATCACAGCTAAGTAATGGCGCAATTTGCCATTTTGTGACTTGAGCAAAAAGTCACCCAACGATTCAGTAATACGAATAAGTCCAGCATACATATTCGCGCCAGACGGAATCGACACACCAGCAACCGCCATCCACAACGGGCGGACGAAAAATAGCGCAGGTGTCCCAACCAAAACCAACAAACTCAATATCACAGGGGCATTGATTTCGGTGGGAATGAGATGCAAATGTGGATTTTTGCCCAAGACCGCTTCAAGCAAGGGGTCTAGCAATGGGGCGATGAGCAAGCCAAATAATACGGAACAGAAGGCTAACCCAATTAAGCCAATGTGCATCCCCAATGTGGGCGCATGAAAGTGGTCATACTTGCGGTCTGGACGACTGATAAAGACATCCCATGCAAATAACAAGGCGGCAACCCCATTAAAAATGGCGCTGATGAACACCAACGCAATCGGAATCATGCCTGCTGTGAGCATCGCATCAAGCAAATATTCTTTGCCCACAAACCCGACCAATGGTGGATATCCCGCCATAGATAACCCAACCGTGAAAGCGATGGCGGTAGGGATGGGCAACAAACGGCGCAACCCACCTAATTCATCTAAATTGCGCGTACCTGTGGCATGTTCCACCGTACCCGCCAACATGAAGAATGTCCCTTTATAGAGGGCATGGGCGATAATCCCAAGCGCCGCCGCTTTTAGCCCTTCACCATGAGGCAAGGCGATGAGCGCCACAAATGTCCCTAACATGCTGATGGTTGTGTATGCCAACATGCCTTTGAGGTCTCGCTTGCGGATGGCGAAAAATGCGCCAATGGTCATTGTAATGAGACCTATCACCAACAAGCCATTTTGCCATAATTCGGTATTCCCTAATGCGGGGTACATCCGAAAGAGCAAGTAAACACCCGCTTTAACCATCGTGGCAGAATGGAGATAAGCACTAGCAGGAGATGGGGCGCTCATGGCACCGGGCAACCAAAAATGGAACGGAAATTGTGCCGATTTGGTGAATGCGCCGAGCATGATGAGCAATGTGAAGGCAGGATACCACGCATGGTCACGCAAAATTGCGCCTGCTTCTGAGGTTAATAAATCGGCAAATTCAAAACTGCCTCCCGCCGTACCCATCAGGACAAGCCCGACAATCAACGCCAAGCCTCCCCCACCTGTGATGATGAGCGCCCGACTCGCGCCAATGCGAGCATCCTCATATTTTGCACCCTTAAAGCCAATTAAAAAGAATGATGTGAGCGATGTGGCTTCCCATGCGACAAATAAAAGGATTAAATTGCCCGCCATCACCAGCAAAAGCATCGCTCCTGTGAAGGCGGATAGATAGGCATAAAAACGGGCGAGTTCTTCTGGGTCTTCGAGATAGTATCCCGCATACAAAAAGACCGCAATCCCGATGCCTGTGACGATGAGCATAAACATCACCGCCAAGCCATCAATATACCAAGTGAATTGCAAGCCCAATTCGGCAACCCAGACGATGGTCGTAGAGAAAGCGCCATCTTCCAAAACACGCGGAAGCCAAGTTAGGGATATAATAAAGAGTATCGCCATAACAAGCGCAGTCCCCCAACCCCATTGGGTTGGTTTACCAAGTCGCTTTGTGATGGGTAAGGCAAATAAGAGTGACAACAAGAATGGTGTAACGTTTAGAATTAGAATATCCATTGTGACTTTCCTCACAAGAGTAGGCACGTAGGTGACATTATAACGACATAAAAGGGTTTATTTCAACCAAAAAAGGTGGTCTATGACAAAATTGATAGGAAAAATGATGTATATTGTGGTGTTTTTTGTGTTATTGGGTGGTATTTTTATGCCCAGCTATGCACAAACCGATGCCGATACATATCGTGCTGAATTGCTCACCGCCGTAAATTTAGCTCGCCAACAAAATAATGTCCCCACACTAACCCTCAATGATAAGCTATCATTAGTGGCACAAACCAGCATTGAATCGGTAGCACTCGCCAATAGTTATGATGTTGTCTCGATAGAGAGTATTGATGAATTGCTCGATACTCATAATTATAGTGCTGGTGTCTTTTGGTATGCGATGCACTATAACAGACAGCCTCAAGAAGCCGTGAACGAATGGATATCGTTTTATGCTGGTGAATTTTTATCTGACATCTATAGTGAAATCGGCATCGGGTATGCCGAAAATCGGTTTAATGACAGATATATTATGATTGTTTTATCAAAACCGGGTGAATCGGTTTTGCCGACCACAATGCCCCCCGCTTGCGAAAATCCAATCGTGCCATACCCTATCAAAGGGCAAGACCTCATCCCACCACAATCACCAGAACGCATCGCACAAATTCGGGTGTTGACCGATTTATATGATTCACTCGCGCAAGGATGGCTCAATGATGCACTTGTACCGGGCGCAGTAATTGGACTCATTGATAATGGCGAATTTATATGGGCAAAAGCCTATGGATATAGCGATGCCCGCACCTATACCCCCATGACAACCGATATGATTTTTGGGGTGGCTTCGTTATCAAAACCAATCGCAAGCCTTGCCACGATGCAACTGTATGAGCAAGGACTCATCACATTGGATATGCCTGTTTTCGAGACTGTCACCACTTGGCAACCAGTGACCGATTACAATATTATGGAAATTACCCCCTATCGGCTCATGAGTCATACGGCAGGTTTCCCTACCGCTAATTCACCCATTTTCAAAGAAAATTTTTCGCCCGCGCCTACCCTCTTAGATACACTCAATGGCTTAGGACGCAGAGGCGTGGCTGTAACTTTAAATAACCAACCCGGTGACTCTTTTGCGTATTCAAATGCGGGCTATAGTGTGTTGCAATTATTCATCGAAACCGTTACTGGTGATTCTTTTGCAGATTACACCCGTTGCAATATCTTTGAACCACTCGGAATGATGATGACCGATTTTTATCTGCGCCCTGATATTCAAGAAAATCATGCTGTGGGTCATGATGAATTGGGCAATCCAATGCCAGAATTTCAAATTATGGCAGACCTCGCCGCCGCAGGTCTGCAAACCAGTGTCTCCGATTTTGCCCGTTGGGTAGTGGCACTCCTCGCAAACCCAAGCACGCCCAATGTCTTATCGGCAGAAAACATTGCCTTGATGATGACCCCCGCCGAAGCAACTGATGGTCAATATGGACTTGGATTTTATTTGACCAATTGGCAAGGCGAAATTATCCCCAACCACACAGGGTCTACGCCCGGTTTTCGGTCTTATTTTCAGTTATTACCAGACCAGCGCCATGCGATTATTGTCTTGAGCAATAGCGATAATGGCGAAATTTTTAATAATCGGGTGGTAGGGCAATGGTTGCAATGGCTCAAATCGCTCGGCGAAATTGAAGGTAGCACCGCCGAAGAATTAGAAATAGAGCGCCAAACCAATATCACGCGATTGATTCAATTGATTAATGATGAACGCGCCAAAAATCAATTAGCCCCTCTACTGACAAATGAGTATGTGATGCGTGATGCTCAATTGAATAGCCAAACGATGGCTTCATCGGATGATGTAGAAGGTCATGATTTGGGTGGATTCGCAAATCGTATGTCTACACTGAATTATGATTTCGATTATTTCTATTACTGGTCGGTGTATGGGACAGCGTTAAATGCACAAGCGGCATTCAATATTTGGTATGAAGATGAAGAAACATTCAGCCAATTATTTTTGGATGAAACATTTGACGAAATTGGGATAGGGTTAAGCACATCGGGCAGTGGGGTGAATTATTATGCGGTGTTGGTGGTAAGGCGATAAATTTTTGTTGTGGTGGCACATACGCTTCGCTAGTGCCACCTTACAATTCTGCCTGATTTTTGGGAATAACAATAATCCATTTTCCCCACGAAACCAATAAGATATTAGGGTGGAACTAGGGCGCTTGGCGCCCGTATGTCCTACCGTTGCATCACCAAAACCCCGTACAATTATCATTTACCGTCTGCGTAAAAAATGTTTGAGCGCGTCGAGGGTATCATCTACCCGTTCTAAATTGAGCGTGTAACATTTTGCCACATCACGACGACGTTCATTCAAATAGCCTGTGGCGGTGAGTTGGCGCAAATGCCGTGAGGCGCTCGATTGGCTCAGATTAAGCATGGTCATAATATCTTGAGCGCACAATTCTTCGTGCATGGTCAACAATTCCAAAATCATCAGGCGAGTATCATCAGTGAGCGCGTTCAGTCGTACCAATAATTCTGACCGTCCTAATGCCGATGATTTGACGACTGCACCGCGTGGAATCCGCGCCCCAAAAAACACAATCCCACGTTCTTGATGCACCATCATCGAAACATACGGTCCTAAATGGGCAGTCGGGACAAAAATTACCTCATCCACCGTATTTAATTTTGACCAAAAATCGGGAATATCGCGCCCTGTAATTGTGCGGGCGGCTTCGTATCCATTTAACCCACGATAATCCATCGCAGAAAACGCCGATACCGATTCTTGTAGGGTTGGCAATTGGACTTCCCATTCCGCTTTGAGATAAGTATTCCACATCTCACTCAAATGATTCACAACAATACTTTTTAGGGCAGACGCATCGTGAAGCAATGCAAATGTTTGGGCATACATATCGGTATCAATTGATGAACCACGCTCGGCATATTTTGCTCCCATCACCGCGTTCACACGGCGCAAAAACACCTCTTTATCTGCTAACAGGGTTTCTGGAGTATCGCCTAATTTTTCGCAAAATTCTTTAATCACTGCTTGGCGCATTTGCTCGGCATCTGTATTTTGCAAATAAGCCAAATAATCTTCAAAAGAAGAAAATGATTCTTGTGTCTCAATGGCAGAATAAAGGGTATAAAAGACGAGTGTGTGTCTGCGGAGAAGTTCTGGAGACAATGCTCTGTAGGTTTGCATAATCCAATCACCCAAACCCGATAATTCTGTCGCCTGACATAACACACTCAAACTATTCAGCGCGTTATCTGTCGGCATAAGCGCAAATGTCACCTTAACCTCAGTTGGGGCAAGGATAAATTCTGGATTCACCATATCAATTTTTCTCCAATACAACACACATCATCACAAGCATTAAGCATTTATGTGAATAAACGCATAATTGCTTAGATAGTAGTCCTAACCACGCTGTTTGTCAAGCAGATTATGATGGTTGGTACTAAGCACCTACCTGTTTGAGCGCGGTTAAGATGATTTGTGGCGACATCTGAAATGCTTGGGCTAAGGCATCGGAGACAGTATCTAATTCTTTCCCCAAAAACTGAAAATATTTATCAGATGAAAAACCAGAGAATATTTCGATTTGATATGGTTGAGCAGATGAATCGAAGCGCCACATTTGGTCATGTATCACTTTTACAATGATAGCGCGGTCTAAAAATAAGCCATTTTCATCATAGTCATGGATAAGAATTTGTTGATACTGTGCCTCTTGGATTGGCTTATTAATGAGGGTATAACAATAAGGCTTGGGGTGATGGGTGCGCTCTATCAAATAAATATCATCCCCTTGTGGGGTAATACGATATTCATGAAATTGCCCACGCCGTCCTGTGGGGTGATTTGGGTGGAATGGGATGGCAACATGAAATGGCATTCCAGCATCTACCAGATATAACGCATCTTCAATCGTGAGGATGATGGCGCTATGACAACCGATGTATTCGTGCATATTATTGATGGTCAAATATCCTTCATAACCAAGCGCCTTTAATAACGATAAAAACGCATAGTTGCTCTCATAGCATGTCCCACCAGTGCCATTGGCAATGGCACTCTCCCAAAACGCATCGGGAAAGAGATGGGCTTGGGTAAAGTGAGGGGCTTGGGCTTTTCTGGCAATTCGGCTCATGCTCTCCCATGCAATTTTTTTGGTATAGGCGCTTAATAACGCATCTACCCCATCCAGAGATGGGGGTTGATGTGCGATTTCTAAAAATTCTAAAATACGGTTCACTTGTTGAGAATTCATGCGGTTGTCTCTGCTACTGATTGATTGATATCATGGTCGGGCAAAATACGCTCGGCATTGCGGATAAATGGAAATAGAAACCCAGTTAATGCCGCCCCACCGCCAATCATCCCCGATATAAAGATGAGCAAACCTATCCCTGCCCCCTCACCAGTGCCAAATATCCCGCCCAATACGCCTGCCCATGCACCATCGGGCATCATGGCGGGGGTAAAAATAGTATCTGCCAATGGTCCCGCGATAAACATCGCAAATGGGGCGGTAATCTGTGCAATTAATCGCCGAGTCGCAAAAACACGCCCCTGAACATCTGGCGCGACTTTTGCCTGCCAAATCGCCTGATTGCTGGCATTTAGGATATTAATGAAGAATGATGTAGAGAAGCCTGCTATCATCCATAAAATAAAATACTGGCTAATACCCATCAAAGCACTACCTAAAACACTGGTGCAAAACATCCCCAACAAGACACCCAGCACTCTTTGTTTGGGTCCCCCCCAAATACTAATCATCAACGCACCAACTACCCCGCCTGCCGCAGATGCCGATTGGACAATTCC
>CALDGT010001069.1 GCA_937942935.1 uncultured Chloroflexota bacterium
GAATCGTAGTTATAAACGCGCCGATTCATCCCCCTTGCCGATTGGCGAAACGGTTGAAATCGTCATCGGCTTGCAACCGACCTCTGTCCTCATCAAAAAGGGGCATCAAATTCGGGTGGCGATTGCGGGCGCAGATAAAGACACATTCGCCAAAATCCCTGCGACAGGCGCACCACAATGGCAAATCTGGCGAGATTCTGTGCGGGCATCGCATATCAGCCTGCCAATAATCCACTCATAATTGCGATTAGAATATAAACAAAAAGAGGGCGTGTCTGCCCTCTTTGAATTTGCTTAACTTTCGCCACCTTCGGATTTACCAAGCAGGCGTTTGCGACGTTCTTCCAGTTGCATATCAATTTCGCTACTGCCAACCGCTTCTTCAATTTGGTCAGAGAGATTTTGAGTAGCCATTTCGAGGCGTGCATCTTCTCTGTCTAAATTGTTGCGAATTTTCTGCGCGAGTCCATTGATTTGTTCGTCACCAATATTCGCCAAACCATCCAAGCCTTTGATTGTCTTGGTGGCGACCTTTTTGGCTTCTGCCAATTCAATCAGGGCGCGGAGTTGTTCGCGTTCTTGCTTGATGGCGTTCATTTTGCCCTCAAGTTGACGGCGCATGGTCAGGAGCATTTGATATTGTTTTTCTTGCTCTTGCCATTGTTCATAATATTCTTGGGCAAGTTGTTGTTTGGTATTGAGTTCAGATTGGGCGGCGGCGGCGAGGTCATCTTTGCCCTTAAGCAGAAGCGCATCAATATCACGGTCCAATTTTTCGGCGGCAGATGCCAGTTCTTCATATTTGCGCTTCATTGTCTTGACATTGCCACCAATAGTCGCGGCAGAATCTTCTAATGCCTCAAGATTTTTTTCTGCTTGGCGAATATATTCATCCATCACCTTGACTGAATTGGCTTCAAGGGCGCTATCTACAATCGAGTGTAAGTTGGCGCTGATGAGGGTTTTCACTTTTTCTAAAAATGATGCCATAAAAGGTTTATCCTTTCCGTTAAGCTACATAACACGACTAGCCTATTATATCACCTTTATGCTCTAACGGGTGCAGGATGTGGCGGAAATGTAATGGTAAAACAAGACCCCTTACCTTCTTCGCTTTCCACATGCAATTGGGCATTATGCAATCGTGCCAACCCACTCACAATCGCTAGTCCACTTCCTGCGCCTTGGTCTTCAAATTGTTCCCGATTCACCTGATAAAACGACTTAAAAATATTCTCAACTTCTTTTGGGGGAATACCACGCCCTTTATCTACAATGCGAATTTGTAACCCACCATCTATAACCACACCTTCTACCAAAATAGGGTCGCCATTGGGCGAAAATTTGCACGCATTATCCAGCAACTCATTCAGCATCGTCATGATATACTCACGGTCTCCAAAGACAGTCGGTGTGGGTGTTGGCAATATCAATTCGATTCGATTGGTATAGCGGGGATGATTGCGATATTTTTCGCAGGCGTTTTCTAAAATAGCATTGAAATTGGTGATGGGGTGACTGCGCCATTCATAATTTTTGGCGGCATCTTGTGTTTCGAGTTCGACCAGTAAAATAAAGTTTTCGACTAAGTGGCGCAATCGGTCTGCACCCATATTGATTTCACGTAGAAATAAAAGCAACTCTTCGTCGCTCATTTTGTCTACATTGTTATCTTTCAGCATATCGGCATACGCGACAACCAATGTGAGGGGGGTACGAAATTCATGATTCAAGATGGTGAGGATATTGCGCTTCATATCATGAATTTCGTCTTGGCTGGCTTGATTCAGGGCTTGCTGACGCGACAACCGCGATTCTACAGCGACTAATAAATCATCTGCATCAAATGGTTTGACCAAATAATCATCTACACCGAGCAATTTCCCTTGCTGAATATCTGCCTTTGCCCCTTTTGCGGTGAGAAAAATGAATGGGATTTTGACCCACGCCTCATTTTTTCGGACTTCTTTCAAAAATTGGATACCATCCATATAGGGCATCATAATGTCTGAGAGGATTAAATCGGGTAATCCACCCCTTTGACTTTTGAGGACATCTAAGGCTTGTTGTCCATTGGATGCAGTCACAACACTATAATCATCTAATTCAAGAATATCTCGAATCCCCAACAAGAGATTATGCTCATCTTCAACAACAAGGAGTTTTGCTTTTGGCATATTGTATGCTCTCGCTCAATCAACTAGGGTATAACAAAAACGTTATGGTGTAATTGTTATTATATGACAGATTAGCTTCATGCGAAACACAATTATCAAAATTTGGTTACTTTTTCATAGATTTCTATTAAATCTGCCAACATCCCATAACCAGTTTGCTTCCCGCCAGCACCAGCACCAATGAGGGTAACATCGCCTAAGACATCGGTGGTAAAAGTGATGGCATTGGTCGTCCCCGATACATTCGCCAATGGATGCGAAACGGGCAAGCGTTGAGGGGCAACCTTTACCCCATCTGGGCTAATTTCGGCAATCAATTTCCAGCGTTCACCTGCGGCTTGTGCATCGGCAATCATTTGTGGGGTAATTTCGGTAATGCCCTTCACAGACATTTCATTCAATTTAAGGCTCATCCCAAACAACGCCGCCGCCAAAATAGATAATTTGCCCGCCGCATCCCACCCCAACACATCACCATCGGGGTTGGTTTCGGCATATCCCAAGCGTTGTGCTTCTGCCAAAACATCGGCATAAGGTGCGCCTGCTTCCATTTGGGTGAGCATATAATTGGTCGTGCCATTCAAAATCCCTTTGAGCGCGGTGATATTGCTCCCACGTAACGCATTCATCGCCAAACGGATAGACGGTGTACCAGCCATGACGGTGCTTTCAAACCGAACATAACACCCATTAGCAGTTGCCTTGTTCATCAATTCCGTATACCCTACCGCAACGGGACCTTTATTGGCGAGGATAATATGCTTTTTGGCATCGAGTGCCGACAAGCACACATCTAAGGCGGGTTGTCCTGTGGTGAGGTTTGATGGCGATGCTTCGACAATCACCTGTGCGGTACTTTGTGTCGCAATTTTTTGGGCATTCCAACCATATTCGAGTGTATCGGTTTTGGGATAGTGTGCGAGTGTATCATAATCACGCATTGAACCAATTAAATCGGGGATATTCAAACCATTGGGGTCATATAATGCCCCGCGAGAATTGGTGATAACCGCGACAAGGCGAGGTGATAAGCCATACCGAGTGCGTAAATCATCTGCTTTATCATGTAATAACTGTGCAAACCCTTGCCCCACTGTTCCAAATCCGATGAGCGCAATATCCATAGTATATAATTCCCTTTTTGATTGAGTACAGCCGATGCCCTATTTAATCACAAAGGCGAAGATAATTTGCCCTGTGTATGCCCACAATAGACACCCATACCAGATATAAATTGTGTAGTGGCATGATATATCATGCCACTATTAACAACAATGCTATTTTATTGATTTTAGCCCTGTTGAGGGGGTTCAATGCCCAATTCTTCTAATTTAGCATTGATGATATTGGCAAAATATTCATACGATTGAGCGCCACTCACAAATTGACCATTAATCAAAAATGCGGGTGTCCCGCGTGCGCCAACGGTTTGGGCATCTGTTGCATCGCTAATCACATCATTCAAATGAGTTTGGTTATCATAACAACTGCTAAAGGAATCTACGTCCAATTCAAGGTTATTAGCCACAGTCACCAAATAATTGCGGAGTGCATCGGCATCGGTGGTTGCGGCGCGTAAATCATCTTGTTTATCGAATAAGGCATTATGATATTCCCAAAATTTTCCTTGGTCATCTGCACATTCTGCCGCCATACCTGTCAATTGCGCCGCATCCCCACCAACAGTTGGGAAATCACGATACACATATTTGACCAAGCCATCATAATTTTCGATGAGTGGTGTGAGCGTTTGTTGGTAATGCCGTCCACAAAAACTGCAATAAAAATCGCTGAATTCGACAATCACAATCGGCGCATCTGCCACACCAATGAATGGGTCATCATCAGCACGGAAATTTTGCACGCGGCTTGCATCTTCTAATGCGCTTTGCACAAGTGCGCTCAATTCTTCTGCGGATATATCACTTCCCCCGCTAGAGGCGATGACGGCTTCGAGGGCAGTTAAGCGCGTATCTAATGCGCTAGAGACAGTTTCTTCTACGATGGTACGAATTTGTTGGGTATTCGTCCCAAAGCCTGCAATCACCAGACCCATAAAAATCCCTGCCGCCAAAAAGACGAGCGCAATGAGCGAAATGGTTATCATATCACCAGAGACACGAAATGTTTCTGGCTGTATAGGATTTTCTTGATTCTGCCGAGCAATATATACTTCTGTTGATGTTTCTTTATCCGACACGAGCTTTATCCTTTTTCAAAATCAATTATGCCAATATTCTATCACAACCCTTGAGATTTAGACGCGGTGTGATATAATATTTTTTACATACCCATTGGGGAGTCGCCAAGCGGTAAGGCTGCGGACTTTGAATCCGCCATTCGTTGGTTCGAATCCAGCCTCCCCAGAAAAACAAAAACGATAGGTGAAATCACCTATCGTTTTTTTAATTCTCGTACAAAATTATTGTATCCCCCACCCCGCCAAATACGCCCCTAGCGCCCGTTCATACGCTAAATATACATCGCCTTCGCGCTGAAAGCGTCCTGTCAGGTACAACGCGACAAATCCATGCAACAATGCCCATGCCCCTCGCAATGCCACTAAGGATTCATCTTTTCCGACAGAATCGGCAAATATCGCCTGCAATGGCAATGCCAATGCTTCTAAATACTGCGGGTCTGGGGAAATATGCTCGTGCGTACTCAATGCCAAGTGATATGCCATCGGATGAGCAAGTGCATAATCCCAATACGCCCGCCCCATTCCCAAACATTGCTGATATGGGGTTATTTTCTCTGTGATTGCATCGCGCATCGCTTGGGTCAATTCTTGCATGGTGAGTGTATTGACGGCTTTAAGAAGCGCATTTTTGTCATCGAAATGTTTATACAGCGAGGGCGCTTTTATCCCTAATGCCCCCGCCAATTGTGCCATCGTCACGCCTTCATACCCATTCACCTCAAATAAATCACGGGCAGTATGAATAATTTGGTCATGAGAAACTTGTGCTGGATGTGGCATGGTTATAACCTTTGTAGATGGGTATCTTTGAATTGTGTCGGGTATTTTAGCCCATAACCTAGCAAGCGGTCTAATCCGATATGACCAAGCCAAATAAGCCCAAATGCGATAATTGCTTCATTATTGAGCAATAATCCGATTACCCCTACCCCAAGTGGCATCATTTCGGTGTGTCCAATGTTATAAATCAGGCTACCGAGTTGTGGATTACGCGCATATCCCACCATGAACAAATCAAACGAGAAAAATAATAAGGCAAATATCCAACCATTTGCGCCGAGTTTGGCATATAACAAGATGGCGGTGATGAGCATTGCCCCGCCTTCGGCATGAAGTATCATTTTGGGTAAAGAGAAATTTTGATTTTCGGTTGACATCATTCCACCTCCTGATGGATAACGATATTAGCTATCATGGCTAATTATATTATCCATCAGAAAATATGTCAAGCAATCAAAAAGGGCAGATGTAGCCCATCGCACATCCGCCCTCGCCTAATAGTTAGATGTTTATTTCTGCATCAAGGTGCATACCAAGTCGCACCGATATAGCTGGTGCAAAATTCTTCTATCGTTTCATCAGAATCGACATAACTCACGGTGGTATCTTGTACCAAGATGAATTCTAGGGCATTGAGCGATGTTGGCATAACGGTTAGGGTGAGTGTTTCATCTAATGTGAATTGTCTGCCACCTTCATCCCGATAGGGACCCTCTGGTGAATTGGTACTCACTTCATACACACCCTCACTCACTTCTGGGATGAATACTTCCAATGGGAAGATGCCAGAGGCACGAATCCCGCCATCTAAAAATTCGAGTTGGATAACACGAGTTTCGCCCACTTGCATACTACATTCCATCCCCTCGCCTGCTTCTACTTTAGAAATAGTGGTGTCATAAATCCCACTCAATGCAGGCGCACCGCCGACTAAGGCTTCAATAGCAGGTGGAATTTCTTCTTCTGGCAGGGTTGGGACGATGATTTGTGTCTCAAAAAAATCGCGGGCGACAGGCAAAACCGACATCGCCTGAAAATTATATGGCACAGGGAAATTGGGTGGGGCAACCGGTTCACGACCATCTTCGCTCATGGGAACGGTGGCAAATGTGCCTTCTGGGACAGGTTGTGTCACGCCTTGCGCGGTGATATAACCCATGCCTTCCACAACCGACATCTTTAATTCACCCTGACCAAAGCGCAAATAGGCGCTCGACCCCAAACTAATTTGAACGCCATTGGCGGTGAAGGTAATACCACGCGCTCCTTCTGGTGTTTGGATGAGCAACCCACTATCTGGGGCTTCTGCACACGGTTTATCGCCGACACCTGTCCGAAAATAGAAGGCTTGCATCGGTGTGGGTGGGGGTGGTGCATCATCTTCGACCACAGGTAAATCAATCACCATGCTTCTATCACTTAAGATTTCTGTGGCAACCCAAGCGCCACCCATTGCATGACGAATCCGCGCCCAATCGCCACTTTCATCACGCCCATACGCGACCACAACCACATTAGGGTCAATTGCACCCAACACATTATCATTATTATCACTACTTGGTGTTGACCGAATCCGTCCGCGTGTGGTGGTCGTTGTTTCGAGTAATTCACCTGTATCGGTGGCATTTTCTAGCGAGACATCGCCAAAAATGAGGAAGGTCACATTTTGACCGGGGAGCGTATCGGGCAGATTCGCTTGCATCTGCATAAGCGCAACGCCCCATGTGCCGTTATCGGTATCCATTGGCGAAAGCGTGAGTGTCCCTAATTCATCCAACGAAACGACATCTCCGACTTGCTCAAATTGGAATGATTCAGCATCATCCAGTGGTGTCGCCTCGCCCATAAAATTGGCATAGCACAGCGTATTGCGACCTTTATCTAAACAATATTCTTCTGCCGAATCAAGTGCGGCAGCGACAATATCTGGACAAACACCACTTTGTGCCAAAATTTGTGCTGGGGCAATAATTAGCGTCAAACACATCAAAATCATCTTTGAAATGCGCGTTGTTTTCATATATGACCTCACTGATTGTTACAATTTGAAATATTGTAGCACGGATTTTAGTTCGCAATGCAAGCAGGCTATCCTAATCGTCAGGAAAGCGCCCGATACAATAAAAAAGGCGCACAGATTTGCGCCCTTACAAAACAATACTATGGCTATCTATACAATATGGCATGATATATCATGCCACTACGTCTATATCTTACCGACCCAAATTCAAAATTTGTGCGGCGCGGACAATCATCGTGCCATCTTCAAGTGTGGCAGAACTAATCACACCCTCACCCAACAAATTGACAATGGCTTCAACCAATTGAGCATTCGGATTATTGCGGTCTTGTGCCAATCCCCAACGTGCCAAAGGCAAAGCATTAACAGAGCTATCATATAACACCGCATTGGCATTGGGCAAAATATAGGCTTGTGCCAATGCAAAGCCACCTGTGCTACCACCGCGAATGCTATCAGTCACGGCGCGAACTGTACCAATGGCAAAAACTGTTTCGTTGGCGCTGATGGCTAATTCCAAAATGGGTTTATCTTCCATCGAATATCCGTAGATGTTAATGAGGAGTGCATCTGCCCCTTCAATAGTTGTCTCACGGAAACTGACGCCACGCGCACCTAGTGTCCGCAAGGTGATGGGCAATGCACGCACCAAATTCCGCATAGATTCAAGCGATTGTGCGCCATCTGTCACCTGAAACACAAATGCCGTATCAATAGGGAAATTGGGATTATCAATTTCTGGATTCGAGCGCATAAACCACACATAATCACGGCTCATCCAATTGGCGAAATCATTTTCCAAAGACATGCCTGTGAGATTGGCAAAAATGGCATCGGCGACACGCCCAAAAGCGACATAACCTTGTGCGACCATTTCTTGAATTTTGGCATCATATGCGGGGTTAAATTCGCTGGCAGACAGATAACGCCACATCGCCAAGAGGGTATCTCGATAATACTCGCTATATTGCAATGGACTGGTGCCGTGTAGGGCAAAAATTGAATCTGAT
>CALDGT010001070.1 GCA_937942935.1 uncultured Chloroflexota bacterium
TGCTGTCACCCTTGTCCTTTTTTCGTTTGGCTTTGTTATCGGTACAATGATAAGCCGAAGCACAGCCGCCAGTTTTCCAGATAATCCAGCATTAGGGGTTTTGCCTAGCGCACAAACCACATCACTCCAAAATGCGACCACCCAAGATGAACTCACCCGCGCCCAAATTTATCAACGGGTTGCCTCATCAGTCGTTTCTATCACAGTAACCCGTTCTAGCAGTTCCCTAACAGAAAATGCAGAAGTGGGTGGGTCTGGTTTTGTGATTGATTCGGCGGGACATATTGTGAGCAATGCTCATGTGGTTGCCAATGCCACCGAGATTGTTGTTTACTTTTTGGATGGCACAATCACCCGTGCCGAATTGGTTGGCACAGATTTCGATTCTGATTTAGCCGTCATCAAGGTAGATTTGCCCGCAGACCGCCTAAATCCTGTGACCTTTGGCAATGTGGATAATTTATTTGTTGGTCAAAGTGTGTTGGCATTGGGCAGTCCATTTGGTCAAGATTGGACACTCACATCTGGTATTATTAGCGCCCTCAACCGCACCATCACAGGCTTGAGCAATTATCGGATTGGCTCAGTCATCCAAACCGATGCCCCAATTAATCCGGGTAATAGTGGCGGACCCTTGTTCAATATGAATGGGGAAGTGATTGGCGTTAATTCGCAAATCGTCAGCGAAACCCGTTCAAATTCTGGGATAGGTTTTTCTGTGCCATCTGATTTAGTCCAACGGGTAGCGGCAGAACTCATCGAAAATGGGGCGGTAGATTATAGCTATTTGGGAATTTATGGTGGTGATGTATCGTTGGCAATCATTGAACAACTAAACCTGCCCAATAATCAACGTGGTGTTGTGGTATCGGATACCGAATTACGTAGCCCTGCCCGAAATGCAGGCATTCGCACGATGACGGTTGTTGGGCAAGGAGCAACTGCTCGTGTGACCAATGCCGATATTATCGTGGCGATTAATGGCACACCAACCCCCAATTTTGCCGAGATGATTGCGTATCTGGCGAAATATACCCGCCCGAATGATACGGTAACACTCACCGTCCTGCGTGATGGTCAATTAGTAGAGTTACCCCTCACATTAGGCAGTCGTAACAACTAACCCATTACACAATCATAACCAATTATTTCAAAAAAGGGTGCTTTGCTTGGTCTAGCACCCTTTTTTTTGTTATGATAAACACACGATTGGTAAATGTGCTAATGAATGGGATATGTTTTTATGTGGACAGATATTTTTTATATTGCAATTGGGTTGGTCGGCTTGGTATGGGGCGGTAATTGGCTGGTGACAGGGGCTTCACGATTAGCAGAATCATTTGGGATTCCGCGCCTGATTGTTGGGTTGACTATTGTCGCCTTTGGGACATCTGCCCCAGAATTATTGGTGAACTTATCATCGGTGTTCAATGATTCTACAAAACTGGCGTTGGGGAATGTGGTCGGGTCAAATATTGTGAATATTGGCTTCATTTTGGGTTTTGCGGGTCTTATCATGCCAATTATGGTGCAAGCCGTCCTCATCCGCAGAGAAATCCCCATCATGATTGCAACCGCCATTTTATCATTTGTCTTGTCGTTAGATGGCGAATTGGGGATGATAGATGGTCTCATTTTAGTAGCCTGTTTTGCCGCCTTCACATGGTTGATGGTCACATCGGCGTTGAAAGATAAATCTGCTACCACCGCTCCAGATGTATCTGAATTTCCACAAGAAGAAGTGAAGGCAATCAACCGAGGGCTAGAGGCAGGGCGCTTATTGGCTGGCTTGGTGATTTTGGTCATTGGTGCAAATTTCACTGTGACGGGCGCTATTAATATTGCTAAGGCGCTCAATGTGAGTGAATTAGTGATTGGTTTGACACTGGTTGCGGTTGGCACATCGCTCCCCGAATTGATGGCGAGCCTGATTGCCGCCATGCGTAAAGAAAGTGA
>CALDGT010001071.1 GCA_937942935.1 uncultured Chloroflexota bacterium
CAACGGACAAAACATCTTCCCTGTGTCCCTGATGCTAGAGGCGCAAATCCCGCTTCCCCCGCGCCCCCTACACCCTAATGCTATAGCTGATAGAGATAAAAGCATCTCCCCCACTCAATGCTTGAGTGGGAGGGAGACAAATGCGGGAAAAAATCGCGGGAGACCAATCCGTCAATTCATCATGCCGAGTCGGGAATCATTGTGTGAACGGTTAGGGGTGAAAGATATGGGGAGTGATGACATCACCCCCGATGACCTGCGTTCTCCTGCCTTGTATCGTCAGGCATTGCACAAGGCGATGATTGCGCGTGCGCCAAAACAATATGGTCGTGATTGGCAAGCGAATCGGCTTGGGGTGCATAAAAAGACCATTCGGCGCTATGACAAAGCACTCGGAATTCAGGCAGTCCCACAGTTTTCTAGCCAGCCTGTGGGGTGGATGAATTGCGATAAAACCTGCCCAGATGAAGTCGAATATGGTGTGTTTGTGACTGATGAAACAGGCAAGCGTCACCCTGCAAAAAAGCGCATGGTACAAAAATTATTGGCGCAAAAACACCGGCTCACCTTGCATCGCCAAGAAGCGAATTATTATTTCATCCCGCAAAATTTTGCGTCAGAGGGACATATCTCAACGGCATCGCATGAGCCAGTCGTGTCGCAAATGCACGCATCCGTTGTGCCAGACTATCGGCAGAAATGGGCAGATGCGCTAGAACGGGCGATGAAGCAAATCGTGGTGGATGATACCCCTTCTATCCCCCGTAGTATGCCTCATCGGATGGCGTATGAATTGGGCGTGAATAAGCCATATCCAAAGGCAGATGTTCAAACCGTCTCGGATAATTTGGGTCAGTATGTCCTACCATTTTCGTCTTACAAACGGCGACCTTCTGAACCCAAAACACAACCCGATAAGGGCGGATGGACAACCCGTGAATGGACTTGTACCGAGTCGTTATATGCCACCCTGCGCGAGATGAACCCCGATAAATCCATCACCAAACGGCTGGCGAAACAATGGGTCAAAGCCTATGGCGTGGATGCAATTGAACGTAGTTTAGGGATGCTGAAGCGCAAAACAGATGTGCGAAACCCTGCGGGATACTTACGGACAATATTACGAATTGAGGCGCGAGTATCTGGTCAAAAAGGTTAAAAATATGTTGCGTGCCACAACACTAAAACCCCCCTCCCCCACCGCAAAAAACGCAGGGTGAGTCTCAAAAAATGCCCATTTTTGGGGATAAATTTGGGATAAATGGGCATTTTTGAGAGTGGGGTAGGGGAGATAAAAAAGGGGGGTTAATCCATGAATTTTTTCAGTTTGGCTTCTTGCTCATTGAGCCACATTTGCAGGTCACGGACAGCTTTTAATGCCTCATTGTTGGTCTTATACTTGCCCTTGCCCGCGTTATCGAGTAGACGTGTGAGGCGCGCAAAATGACGTTTTGTACCCGGTAAATTGGGGTCGGATTCTAAGTCCATGGCGTGCTTGAGTGAGGCTTCTTCGTCTACATCATCACCCCCAGATTGGCGGGCAAGCGCGGTGTTTTCGCGCAATTGCTCCATACGAGCGAGGGCTTTATCTTGTTCCAGACGTGCCATGCCATATAGCCATTCTTCGCTCCAATTCTCGTCATCGCCGACTTGCCACACCTCATCGGGTAGGTCAAACATGGCGCGGAGACGTGCGAGTGATGAGCGATGTTTAACACCCATGGCATTGAGCAGGATTTCGCTTTTGCCCGCAGGCGTGTTCAATTCACGCGCTTGGGCATAAAATTGGCGCTCATGTGGGAAGCTGTTGAGGGGAAAAAATTGGCGTTGTCCCGCGTATAAATTCATCATCAACAAGGCAAATTGACGGGCGCGACTGATGGTATTCAGGTTGGCGCGGGCGCTATTTTCGGAGGCTTGTCGCCACACATTGACTGCTTCGACTTCACGGCTGGGGATGTTTTCCCACAGGCTACGCTCATTCGGTTTGCCATTTGTGCCATCAAACCACGCATATAATAGGTGGTATGCCAGCCAACGGCGCTCGCCTGTTTCGAGCCGATACTGCCCGCCGATGGGCGCAACGGTGATGGGATTGGTGAGTCCATCGCGCCGAATACTGACTGCTAGGGCGATGAGTGTCATCAGACTTTCTTCGAGGACACCCGGTTTAATCGTCTCATCCACCTCGCGCACACGCTCATTTTCCTCAAGATATGCGCCTAATTCAAATATCCCACCGCGCTCATTTTGGATGGCTTCCCACCATTTTTGAAATAAGATAGGTACACCTTTTGGTGTTCCATCCCAATACTTACGGATGCTCGATGGCACAGCGCGACGGGGTTGCGTTGGGTCTGGGACGATGCTGAAAATGCTCAATTTTTGTATCCGCGTGACTTGGGCATCTACCTTGCCGAGTTGCTCAAAAATCTCGCTACCGCCATAAATTTGGCTATCGGTGGCATCCCAAGAATTGTTCGCTGGGGTGCCTGTATTGAACACATTATCAACCGATTGTCTAAAATTTTTCTTGCTCATGAGTTTAGATAGCCTCTGCTAAATCTACGGTATGCCATGCTTCTTCTGCCGCTTTGCTATCGGGGGCGAAGTTAAAAACGAGGCGCTTGGCGAATGATGCTTGGCTCCAAACAGTGCGTAAATTGATTGGCGACCACACCATTCCAGCGAATTGTTTATTCAAAACCTCTATCCCAAAATCATCTGCCGATGTCCCCGGACGGTACATCATGGGGACAATCCCGCCCACGCGGATGTCGCTTAGGTTAAGGCTACGGCGTGCTTGTGAGGCTTGGTCTT
>CALDGT010001072.1 GCA_937942935.1 uncultured Chloroflexota bacterium
AAAAATATCCCCCATTCACCCCTTTCTCCACATGGTGGGGAAAGGGGCAGGGGGATAGGGGTGGTTTTTAATAAATCCCGTTACGACTCGCCGAATGTCCGTCCTGCCAAATATTCATACATTGCCCACCGCGCATGAATATCGTCCTCTGCTTGCGAGAGCAATTCTTCTGCGGTTTGGGGGTCGGTTTGCATGAGCATCTTGAACCGATTTTCCATATTGAAATAATCTGCGAGTTTGGCTTTGGGCGGTTTGCTATCCAATTGCAACGGATTTTTGCCTTCTGCGACTAAATCGGGGTTATACCGATACAGCAACCATTGACCCGTTTCGACTGCCAATTTTTGGTCGGTCATGGCGGTGGTCATATTGATACCATGCGCGATACAGTGGCTATAGGCGATAATGAGCGAGGGTCCGTTGTGTGCTTCGGCTTCGATGAAGGCGCGGAGCGTGTGTTCATCGCGTGCGCCCATCGCCACACTTGCCACATACACATTGCCATAATTCATCGCCATCATGCCCAAATCTTTCTTGCGTCCGGGCTTGCCACCTGCCGCGAATTTGGCGACTGCGGCGCGTGGCGTCGATTTGCTGGCTTGCCCGCCTGTGTTGGAATAGACTTCGGTATCGAGTACCAAAATATTGACATTGCGCCCACTGGCTAACACATGGTCTAAGCCACCATAACCGATGTCGTATGCCCAACCATCACCGCCGATAATCCACAGGCTTTTCTTGACCATATAATCTGCCATGCTGAGGAGTTGCTCGACATCGCGGGTTTGTTTCATGGCGCTCAATTTTTGCTTGAGCAATGCCACCCGTTCCCGTTGTTCATAAATGCCTGCTTCATCGCTTTGGTCGGCGTTCAAAATGCCTTCTACCAATTGGTCGCCCAGTTCACCGACTAATTTGGTCAACAATTCGCCCGCATATTGCGCTTTTTTGTCTAATGAGACGCGCATCCCAAGCCCAAACTCTGCGTTATCTTCAAATAACGAGTTCGCCCATGCGGGACCGCGCCCGTCTTTATTCTTTGACCATGGGGTGGTGGGCAAGTTCCCGCCATAGATGGATGAACAGCCTGTCGCGTTGGCGACCACCATTCTATCGCCGAATAATTGGGTAGCGAGTTTGATATAGGGTGTCTCGCCACAACCAGAACACGCACCAGAGAACTCGAATAACGGTTGTTGAATTTGTTGTTGGCGGATGCTCCCCACCTTCAATTCGGTGCGGGTGGCTTCTGGGATATTGCTGAAGAATTGCCAATTGTCGCGCTCGTTGGCGAGTAAATCACCCACAGGGCGCATGTTGATGGCTTTTTGCCCGACAGCCGATTTATTTTTGGCGGGGCAAACTTCCACACAAATCCCGCACGAGGTGCAATCTTCTGGCGAGACTTGGATGGTGTATTTTTGACCCTCAAAATCTTTGGCTTTGGTAGATTTGAAGGTATCTGGCGCATCTTTCAGTTGTTCTTCGCCATAAACCTTAATCCGAATGACGGCATGTGGACACACAAACGCGCATTTTCCGCATTGAATACACACTTGGTCATCCCAAACGGGGATTTCATGCGCGAGGTTGCGTTTTTCGTATTGGGTTGTCCCAGAGGGGTAAGTGCCATCAATTGGCATCTTGCTCACGGGGATAATATCGCCCTTGCCAACGGTCATGGTGCCAAGCACATCGCGCACAAAGGCGGGGGCATCGGCGGTCATCGGCATGAGCATCGGCTTGGCGCTGGTGATGGTCTTGGGGACATCCACCTGATACATATTGTCGAGTGTGCCATCCACCGCATCAATATTCATCTTGACGATTTTCTCGCCCTTGTTTTTATAGGTTTTGCGGATAGATTCTTTAATCGCT
>CALDGT010001073.1 GCA_937942935.1 uncultured Chloroflexota bacterium
GCAATGTCCCAAGTCGACGGATGCGCGAGTGCATGTGTCCAAGATGCTGGACACCACCCGGTGGAGCGAATTCATCACAGCCATCAATTGCGACGATCTGTGGTCTGTCGAATAAGAGACTTTGCGCCGTGTGCATCTTGCCCCATACAAACACGCTATTGAAGCAGGCGCAGAAAATATTATGGTGTCATTTTCGAGTTGGAATGGCTTAAAAATGCACGCGCATGAATATTTGCTCACCAAAGTGTTGAAAGAGGAATGGGGATTTAAGGGTTTCCTCGTCTCTGATTGGATGGCGGTCAGTCATTTGTCTGATGATGAATATGTGGCGACTGTGAAGGGCATTAATGCTGGGCTAGATATGATTATGATTCCATTCGATTATAAATCATTCATCGCCACAGTCACCCAAGCGGTTGAAAAGGGTGATATTACACTGTCACGGATTGATGACGCGGTTGCCCGTATTTTACGCGCCAAGTTTTTGCTTGGGTTATTTGAAAAGCCGATTTCTGATGAAAGCCACCTCAAACAATTTGGTAGCGCAGAACACCGTGCTTTGGCGCGGGAAGCGGTGCAAAAATCCGCAGTGTTGCTCAAACACGAAAATAACGCGCTCCCACTCAAAAAAGCGGGTGTGGTTGGGGTTGCGGGCATCGGCGCGAATGATGTTGGGTTGGCGTGCGGTGGCTGGACAATCGTTTGGCAAGGTGTTGCGGGACCTATCACCGCAGGCGAAACATTATTAGATGGGCTTTTGGAGCATCTAGGCACTCATGTGAATTATAGCGCCACAGGTGATTTTGAGGAAAAAATAGACACGGCGGTGGTTGTTGTCGGGGAAGAACCGTATGCCGAAGGGGAAGGTGACAGAGAAAACCTGACGCTCTCCGCAGAAGATACGGCGCTCATCCAAAAAGTGCGCGGACAATGCCAAAAATTGGTGTTGGTGGTGTATTCTGGCAGACCGATTATCATCACCCATGTGGTAGACCACTGTGATGCGATTATCGCCGCCTTTTTGCCCGGTAGTGAAGCGGCTGGTGTGGCAGATGTCTTGGTCGGAAAAGCCCCATTCACAGGCAAATTATCGTATACATGGTTCAAATCTATGGCGCAATTGCCCCTTAGCCATTTGGTAGCCAGTGGCGAAACCCCGTTATATCCCTTTGGACATGGGTTAACGCTATAATTTTTAACCTCACCCCTAAATCCCCTCTCCAAAACGGAGAGGGGACTTAAAACCGCCCTAAAATACTCATCCTAAATCGAGCAATGCCTGAAAAATATGACGATAGCCGATTAGCCCCAAAAGTTGCGGTTCTTCTTTGCTCCTCACGACAGGGAAGGAGTAAAATATTTTGGCATTATCATGGTCTAAATATTCCTTGAGCATATCTTCGAGTCGAGATTTATTGGTTTGAAGTTTCAGGCTATGCACAGGGATACTAATTTCGCCTATTTTTTTGCCATTATTGCAATTGGTGATGAGGATATGGTCTGGGACAAGCCCGATGAGGCGTGAGTTCTCTACCACAGGCACATCGCGCTGTCCAAATTCACGAAAACGCATTTCGACACGAATCGTTGTTGGGTCATCATCTCCTGAACAGGTCACTAAATCATTCCCTTTCAGATAATCTATCTCGCTAATGGTCGTAATTGGGGGCATGGGGATGAATCCATGAAGCATCGCATTGAGAATATCCTTAAAACTGACAATGCTAACCGCATTAAAATCATCATCTACAATCGGGATGGCGCTCATGTGAAAATAATATATCGCGCCACCATCCCGAATAATGGGTTTAGTGAAGGCGATTAAGGCATTTTCTAGCGTACTTTTTTCATTGAGCCAAACACAGGTTTCTGAGTTAGGCTTCTCTGGATTGTATGCCACCATAATGCTTTCAACACTTTTTCTGGCATTACCATTGCTGATTTCTTCTTGCAAATTTCGTAATCCCACAACACCTAATAAGCGTTCACCGTGTTTGCCATTGTGAGTGATAGTAAGATGACGATACCGAAAACGCCACCGATTGGCGACAATATTGAAGGCTTCTGCGATGGTCGTGTTTTTGGGGATACACTCTAATTTATCGGGGTCGGCGGCAAGGTTCATGATGGGGAAGCGCCTCCAAAGCCGAATCGGGGCTTGTAGCTTGCGCCCATGACTGATGATGCCTCTGACCAATTCTTCGAGCGCCTGTTGATAATCGGATTCTTGGTGATGCAATTG
>CALDGT010001074.1 GCA_937942935.1 uncultured Chloroflexota bacterium
TCATCTTAGATTATTTGGTCGATAAATTTGAAATAGGCAAAATTTATACCGAGCGTGAGGTGAACGACATCCTCAAGCAATGGCACACCTTTGAAGATTGGGCGCTTTTACGCCGAGAGATGTTTGAGCGCGGGTTGATGAATCGCAAAACCGATTGCTCAGAATATTGGCGTACCAATAATACAAAGCTATATTGATATGACTTATTCAATTAATCGCCTAGAAGCCTTTAGCGATGGTGTGATTGCCATTATCATCACCCTGCTGGTCTTTAATTTGCCCCTCCCCACACCTGATGAGGGAGATTTAGTCCAAAATTTACTCATCCGTGCAGAGGAATTTGCGGCATTTTTTGTTAGTTTCTTTGTGATTGGTGTTATGTGGATTAATCATCATGATTTATTCCGCGTCATCCATAAAGCAGACCATATTCTATTTTTGCTCAATGTGTTTTTATTGTTGGGCATCACCATTGTGCCATTCACAACCCGCCTCATGGCAACATACATCCGCACAGACCAAAATCAGGTATCGGCTGTTATTTATGCGGGCGGGTATTTTATGACCGCATTTTTCTTTAATATTTTATGGCGCTATGCAAGTTATAAGCGTCGGTTGGTTGGGTCAGAAATCTCTGATAATGATGTTAAAATCATCACCCGCAATTATAATATCGGTTTCATGCTCTATTTTGTCGGCTTTTTGTTGTCATTCATCAGCGCCCAATTGACATTACTCATCAACTTGGGACTCGCCATCTTTTTTGCACTCCCCACCCGTGAAAATGCAATAACAAGGATAGATTCATGAACACCAAAATATTTTCTTATAAAAATTCGCCAGATTCTGTTCCCGCCCAAGAATTTACATTGACAACCACAGATAATAAAAATTTGTACGCGGTCAAATGGCTACCCGAAGCAGAAGCCAAAGCTATCATTATCATCGTACATGGAATCGCCGAACATATCGGGCGTTATGAGCATGTCGCCCAAGTATTTGTAGATGCAGGTTTTGCTGTTTATGGATATGACCACCGCACACACGGCAAAAGTGAGGGTGAACCACGCACGTATTTCACTAATTTTAATGTGCCTGTCGCCGATTTAGCCCAATTTGTTGAACTCGTCCAAAAAGAAAATCCCAACAAAAAGCTATTTATGTACGGACACAGTATGGGGTCACTCATTAGCAATTTATATGCCCTCAAACATCAAGATAAACTCGCGGGGTGGATTTCAAGTGGGTCTCCCCTCGCCACAGATACATCTGTCCCTGCACCTGTATTGATGATTCTCACCACCCTAAGCAAAATTTTTCCAACCTTGCGCTTGGTCAAAATTCCCCCAACCGACCTCACCCATGATGAAAATATCGTCAATGCCTATATCACCGACCCGTTGGTAGACGCACAACCGACACGGCTAGGGATGGCGAGTGGCATTGTCAGCAATGGCAAATCGGTCATTTCGCAATTAGGAAATTTACGCCTGCCCATTTTATTATTACATGGCGGAGAAGATAAAGTTTGCCCGCCCGCCGCCAGCCCTCTCATCTATGAAAAGGCAGGGTCAAAAGACAAAACGCTCAAAGTTTATGAGGGGCTATATCACGAAATTCACAACGAAACTCAATTTGGTCGCATCATGAGTGATGTGATAGAATGGGTTTTGGGGCGAATTTAGCTATACATAATTTGAGGGTGAATGACAGCAAAATCACGAACAAGTAGCGCATCTATCAGAACAGTACCCCGTTGGATGTGGCGGGTAGTAATTGTCTATATTAGTCTTGTCCTCATCACTTATTTTTTTGGTCTACCTGTCCGTCTAAGCCAATTGATTGGGAATCCAAATCTAACACCCCCCCTCGCCCTATTTCAATTGGTGGCAGATTATTTGCTCATCCTCGTCACATCGGGAGCAGGTTTAATATTAGTCAGGCAACGCCATGATGAATACATCGCTGTATTAATGAGCATGGCATTGGTGGTCGTTTTGCCCAATATACCGGGCATTTCGTATTTGCCTGTCCAACTCCATCCTCTTTTCCATATCCCTGCGGCAATTGCTACAATTACATCTGCCCCAATCGCATTTTTACTGCTCATTAGTTTGCCAGATGGCTACGCATACCCCCGAAAATTATTATGGGTAATTCCCCTCATGCTGGTAGCAGATAGCATTCGATATATTTTGCTATTTTTATTCCCACCTCCAAATGTCTTAAATATTCGCGCCTTTGCGGTCATCCCCAATTTTATCTTGATTGGGGTGGCGTTACTCGCCATGCGGTATCGGTATCGGCATCATGCAACGCCTATCCAACGCCAACAATTCAAATGGTTATTTTTGGGGCTGACGATTGAGGTCATTATCGTCATACTCAATCAAGCCTTTCGGGTCTTGGTCATTTTACTACAAGGCAACATCGCTATTAGCCAACTCATCATCAGTTTTACGGGCGCATTGGGCGGTATCATTGTGTGCATTTCATTGGTACTTGCCATTTCGCGGTATGGATTATGGGATGTAGACCTAACCATCAATCGCTCTATGGTGGCTGGTTTTGTAACCATTGTGCTGATAATCATTTTTAGTGTCATCTTTTGGATTGCACAAACCATCCTCACAGCAGTATTAGGCGAATCACGGAGCGAAATCGCCATCGCTATATCGGCGTTGGTCATCGGTGTTAGTTTTAACCCTGTGCGTAAGCGTGTACGGACGTTTGTGGACCGTCGCTTATATGGTTTTCGGTTCGACCTCAACCAATTGGCTCGCCATAAAGACCGCTTCAATGTCGTTTATGGCGCATTTACAGGGCAAACCATCGGCGGGTATCAGATATTAGAGGTTATCGGGCGCGGGAGCATGGGCGAGGTTTATAAGGGTGTCGCCAATCATCAATATGTAGCTATCAAAATCATGAAAACGACTCATAACCTACATGGAGACATCCGCCAGCGTTTTGCGCGTGAAAGCAAAATTGCCCTAGACCATCCCAATATCATTAAGACATTGGGGGGCGGTGAAGAAAATGGGGTGGTTTATATCGTCATGGAATATGTTGAAGGACACACCCTCAAAGATTTGTTAAGCGAGAACGAGCATTTTAGTTTAACAGATATTCAGCATCATCTTCGCGCATTGGCAAAGGCGGTTGATTATGCCCATTCAAAAGGGTACATTCACCGCGATATAAAACCCTCAAATATCATGTTTAGACGTGGTGGCACAAACCAAACCTCTCAAATTATGTTGATGGATTTTGGCATTGCCAAAAATTTGGGCGATACGGGTTCATTAACAGGGAGCGATGCGGTCGGCACAATAGATTATATGGCACCAGAGCAGATTATGGATTCTACCACTGTAGATTTTCGGGCAGATATTTATGCGCTTGGGGTGGTACTATATGAAACACTCACTGGGGTTTTGCCATTCAAAGGGACATTGGCACAAGTCTTATTTGCCCATGTGAATCAACCCGCGCCAGATATTCGCCAATTACGTCCAGATTTGCCATTATCTGCATCTATTGCCATTCAACGCGCCTTACAAAAAGACCCCGCAGACCGCTTTCAGAGTACAGAAGAATTTGTAAAATTGTTAACATCAGCATTATAATGGTGATGATACCGATATAATTTTTCTCTTTTGGTTCATATCGGTCATAAGGTCGAGTTATGACGACATCATCCAAGACCACCAAAACATCTATCCGATTTTTGCCCAAGTGGTTGTGGTGGGCAAGCCTCATTTATATCGGCATCACGGTCATCACCTATATTGGCGCATTCCCCATGCGGTATCAGCAACTTCTTCCCACACAAGGCGAAGGAACAGCCCTTATTCAAGTTTTAATTGAATATGTGAGTGTGTTTGTCTTGACTGTTTTTGGGATTCTGCTGGTCATACGCCGTCCAAATGAGCCAATTGCTGTCCTTGCAAGTGTGACAATGGTCGCATCTCCGCCCAATTTTACA
>CALDGT010001075.1 GCA_937942935.1 uncultured Chloroflexota bacterium
AAATTAGTCGCAGAAATCGCCACAGACCCATTTTTTTTTTTTTATCATATCAATGCCTACCAAGCCGATGATAACACCCTGATTGTAGATTTGTCGGCATACAATGACGCACATCTCATAGACCAACTCTATATCAATGCCCTACTCCATCAAGATTACCCGCAAGTGGGAGAATTTCGGCGCTATATCTTGCCTTTGAATGGTGGGCGTGCGACTTATGAGGTGCTATCGGATGAATCTATCGAATTACCTCGTATCAACTATAAACCATATAATGGGCAAAATTATCAATTCGCCTATGGCGCAAGCGTACAAAAAGGCACATCCGACTTTTTGAATCAGGTGATAAAAGTAGATGTGAAAAATCGTGTAACCACAATCTGGTACGAGGAAGGGTGTTACCCCAGTGAACCTGTTTTTGTGCCTGCCCCAAATGCCCAAGATGAAGATGAGGGTGTGTTGTTAGTGGTCGTACTCGATTCGCAGGCAGGCAATTCATTCTTGTTGGTGTTAGACGCCAAAACACTATCGGAATTGGGACGTGCTATCGTCCCGCAACATATCCCGTTTGGCTTTCACGGCTCATTTTTTGATATTTGATGGTAATACTGTCTGGCAGATTATTCGATTTTGCCACAGCATTTTGAATCGTATCTGCCAGATGACCAAGCCAAAATTCAGGCGATTATGGCGCGGATGATGTAACCCCCAAAACATCGTGTTGGAATTTCTCTACCCGATGCAATCCGCGTTCTGTTAACCCCACTTGCCCTGCTTGAACTGTGACAAATTGAAAAGCACGCAGGCGGGCAATGCACCACGCCATTTTGCGTTTTGACCATTTGAAATGTTCATGCAATGTATCGGCACATAATTCGGTCTGTTCCGCTTCGGTGTGCTGATGATGATAAATATGCCCCAAAACAACTTGTTCGGCAAAATTCCGCCCCTGAATCCGCCGTTGGATGAGCATCGCCAATACGCCAAATTTAGGCGAAAATAACCACGCCATCACCAAAAAGAAAAACATCATCAACACAATACAAGCCGAGATAGAAGAATCCCAATTCGGGTTCAAACTCATGCCAAAGGTCTCATTGAGTCCTGCCATGAGGGTACTCATGTCAATAATCCCCAAAAAATTCCCTTTGGCAAATTCATAACCAGTCAACACACTCATTATGCCAATCATCGGACTGAGCGCCAACATCACCCACAAGCGGTTGGTGAGCAAATAGGCAGTTGCAGGTGGAATAATAAAAAATGCCACCACCAAAATTGACCCTACCGCGTCAAATGCGCCAACCGCCACCAAACTCACCAACCCCATCAATGTATAGTGAAGGGCAGATGGATGGAATCCGAGCGCCTTCGCCAAACCCGCATCAAATGTCGCCAGTTTAAGTTCTTTATAAAATAGCGCCACAAACCCAATTGTGAGCAGGGTAAGCAAACTCATCACACCAAATGATTTGGGAATAAATACCAACTGTGGGTTATCTGCTGAAGCTACCAACGGATTCCCCTGCGAGGCTTGCGCGACAATTTCCCCCGCCGTGTATGTACCACAATTGACACAAATTTCTTCAAATATCGCATTCGGATTACGTGGCGTAATGCCTTCTGTGGCACAATTCACACATTCTTTTTGCGTTTTAGCACGGGGGTCATCGAGTGTGATGGTGATAGGGTCGCAATTGCCAAAGCAATAGCTATTCGCATTCGCCCACGCCACGCCAATCTCGCCTACCATGACCGAATCTTGGTCGAGATGAACATTTTCTGCAAACCGCGAGATGAGCAAAATCGCCACCGCAAATAAAAAGGGAAATGCCAACCCTAGTGCCGCATCTTCTTTGACCAATCCAGACCGTTCTATCATCTCCGTAAGGACAACTGTCACCACGCCTGCACCTGCCGCACCAAGTATCAAGAATGGCGAGGATAAATCGGCTTCCATGCCCAATAGCCCGACCATGACTAAAAATGCGACAATAATCCCCAATAAAACAGTATGGCTGATGGCATCAGTGGTTAATGAGAGTCCGCGCAGGAGCAAAAATGAACCGAGTATGGCACTTGATAGGGCGATTAATGCCCCAACAATCAATGCCACAGCACGCGGGTCATGCAAAAAATCGTTAATCTGGCTATACGACCAAAACAGATTCAAAAAACGGATGATGGCTTGCTCGATAATTGTCATGATACACCTTCTTCATGTTATTTTTGGGAGTTCGGATATAATTCGCCCGATACCATACCCGTGAATCGTTTGCTATCAATGCGACGTTTACGCCACGACCAGATGAGACCGCGTTCTGGCGCAAAACAAATCGAGAGAAATACAAGCCCCGTTGCGACCACAATAATGAGTGCGCCTGTTGGCAAATTTTTATCGAGTGCGCTCACAACTGCGCCAGCCCCACCCGCAAATCCGCCAAAAATCCCCGCCAAGACCAACATCTGAATCATCCCGCGTGTCCATTGACGCGCCGCCACACCGGGCGCAATCAATAACCCCACCATCAAAATCACACCCGCCAGTTGCAATCCCAAGACAATTGCCACCACCACTAGCAGAGATAAAATCGCATCTAAAAAGCGGACAGGATACCCATTCGCTTGGGCAAATTCGAGGTCAAAGGTCATCAATTTGAGTTCTTTCCAAAAGATGACCAATACTATCAGACACACCGACCCAACAATCGCCACCAAAATCACATCACTCAAGCGGATGGCGGCGGCTTGCCCAAAGATAAATTTGTCTAACCCCGCCTGACTCGCTGTTTCGAGTGATTGAATATAGGTGAGCAAGGCAATTCCCAACGCAAACCATGAGGCGAGGATGATACCCATAGCGGCATCTTGTTTAATGCGCGTGGTATGAGTCAATAGGCGAATAAATCCAACACCTAACAAGCTCGAAATGCCCGCGCCAATCAGTAATGCACCAATATCGCGCCCAAATAACAAAAATGCCACACAAACACCGGGCAATGCCGCGTGCGAGAGGGCATCACCGAGCAAACTTTGGCGGCGCAATACTGCAAAACTACCCAACACGCCACTCAATACACCAAGCAACACCCCACCCATCGCCACGACAATCAAGGTGTAATCGTATGTCACACCCAATAGCATACTAATGGGGATAAATGCAATCGCAAGCAGGGCTAAAATAGCAATTATTGACCATGTAGATGAAAAAAGATTAGAGAAGGGGCGTAAGGGCGCAACATGTTCAGCACCTACAGGCAGACTTGGAATTGGATTCAAATCATTTGATGTCTTTTGAAGCACACTCATGTTAACGCACCTCCGTTGACATGGTATCAGTCAAAAATGCCAATTTCCCACCATAGGCAAGGCGCAAATTATCGGGCGTAAACACATGTGCGGTCGCACCATTGGCGATAAGTTGCACATTCAACAGTGTCACCCAATCAAAATACTCAGTGACAGTTTGCAAATCATGATGCACCACAACCACTGTTTTTCCTTGTGCGCGGAGCGATTGCAAAATGGTCACAATAGCGCGTTCTGTCACCGCATCCACCGCCACAAATGGCTCATCCATGAAATAAATTCGCGCATCTTGTACCAATGCCCGCGCCAAAAAGGTGCGTTGTTGTTGCCCACCCGAGAGTTGCCGAATTTGCCGATGTGCATAATCTGCCATCCCAACCTGCTCTAATGCAGAGAATGCCAATTCTGTCTCGTGCTTACCAACCCGCTTGAGCCAGCCCAATTTGCCATATAATCCCATTCGCACAACATCCAGCGCGGTGGTCGGAAAATCCCAATCCACACTCCCCCGTTGTGGCACATATCCAATATAGGCGCGGGCTTGGGCATAAGGTTTGCCATAAAAATAAATTTGCCCTGTCGCTTTGGGAATCAGTCCGAGTGCGGCTTTGAGCAAAGTAGATTTTCCCGCACCGTTGGGACCAATAATCGCGGCAAGCACACCTTCTGGGATTGTCACATCCACATCCCACACCGCAGGTTTGCTATGATAAGCAACTGTTAAATCTTCGATTTCTAATGCCCATTCTCCCATGAT
>CALDGT010001076.1 GCA_937942935.1 uncultured Chloroflexota bacterium
TAATTTTTTCTGCTGTGTTTTTATATGCAGTTTTTTCTTTTTATGGGTTGCAATCACAAGAAACTGCTATATTGTTAATTTTTTGGGGCATATATATATGCTTACTCCCTCTAAAAATCCCACATTTTCTTGAAGCACTTTTTACCCAATCTATTATCTCAAACCAAGAAGGGGCAATCGTTAGGGTTGATTTTCCTGACCTAATCAAAGTACGCCTCAATGAGAATTCTAAGTGGAATAGTGATTTAATTGCTGTTTTAGGCGATGGAATTAAACGAAAAGTCTTGCCATTATATAAACAGCTACAAGATGCGACGGTTATTGGGACAGGTCTTTTGCTAGAGCAAGTAGAGTCTGTTAACTTTAAAACAATAAAAGGTGCTGTTTATAGATTAAATACAGAGCAAAAAGCGGATGATAATTTAATTGGCATTGTAACAATAGACTCTCGAATAGCAAAACTACATTTTGAAACATGGAAACCTCAAATTTTTAGAGAAGGTATGCTTGTTTATTGTGAAATTAACACCCAAAAGGTTTATTATCAAGTTTCAGATGCGATAACCAATGAAGAGGCTTTTGAGAAACATCGTCATGGTTTTCAAGTTATTGAGGCATACCAATTGGGAACGTATCATCAAAATGGTGGATTTAAGAAATTTTCTTGGTTACCAGAGATGAATACTCCAGTTTATATAGCTGGTAGAAATATTCAGGGGGAAAAATTAAAATTAACAAATTCACAAATGAGTTTAGGTATTATTCCTGAAACAGATATTGAGATTGTCTGTAATATTGATGATATTATTTCACATCATACTGCGATTTTAGGTGTTACTGGAGCAGGTAAAACAGAACTAGCACTTAAAATTATAAAACAGGCGACGGAAAATGGAGTTAAGGTTTTTTGTGTAGATATAACAGGTCAATATATACACAAATTGACTTCGTTGATTCCGCGAGAACTAAGTATCGAGAAAACTACCTCAGATAGTCTAGCGGAAAAATTATTTAATGTTGAGTCAGGAGAGTACGCTGGTCAGAAAGAGAAAAGACCCTTAAAGGAATTCAGTGATAAAATTCGTGAAGATATTAAAGCGAAGATTAAAGAATTTTTAGATAGTAGCGATATGGTTGGTATATTCACAATGCCGTCTATATCTAATACTAAGGCAACAATCTTTGCTACAGAGATATATTTATCAAGTATTTTCGAGTATAGCCGTACAACAGTTGAGGATAGAAAAAAAGTTTTAATTGTGCTTGAAGAGGCACATACAGTAATCCCAGAATCAAATATGATTGGGCTAGGTGATAATGAGAGTAAAGCAATGGTAGCTAAAATATCTCAAATTGCTTTACAGGGAAGAAAATACGATGTTGGATTGTTAGTTATTGCCCAGCGAACTGCCAATATTAGTAAAACTGTTCTTACACAGTGTAATACAATGATTACTTTTACTACCTTTGACCAAACGGGTGTTGAATTTCTATCCAATATTTATGGGCGTGACCATACTTCAAAAATCTCAAATTTGCCCTTTCTTCAGGCACTTGTTTTTGGTAAGGGTATAAAAAGTGAGCATCCTGTTGTAATTGAAATGCACCGTAACTCAGAAAGTAAAATGGAATAAATATTTTGGAACAAACTGCAATAGCTAATCGTCCATATCAGTATAACCGAACATACTGATATGGAGATTTTTATCATGCGACGATTTTTGATTTTTCTTGTTTGTATCCTTATGACAAACCATGCTTTTGCTCAAACCCCATCACCAGAAACGACACCAGACCCCAATCCTGCCCCCAAAATCCTCATTCAGATGAACACACTCAATCCATGGGCGATTATGATGAATGACAGCATGATGAATTATAATATCCCAAATTTTGTCTTATACGATAATGGTGTTGTCCTTTATTATGGCGTGAATCCCGATGACCCTACACTGTATCAATATTATCGTGTTGAAGTAGATGTAGAGGCGTTCATGACACAATTTGACCTCATCGAATTTGCCACATTTGAAGATGAATATATCGAAAAAAATCTGATGGATGCCAACAGCACCTATTTGACCTTTTACCTACCCCAAACAGATACCGATAAAACCATTCAAATTTATGGTTATGATACCCCAGATAGCTTGCAAGCCATCATCAACAGCCTATATGAATTTGTCCAGACACCACATGAAGATGCCCAACTATTTACACCGAATTATGTACGCTTGCACCTTGTCCCTGCCACTGATTTGGCATTGATTCGGGAAGATGACATTGTAGATATTGAATTGCAATTTTTAGTTGAAGATTTGGCGACTACACTAGAACTCAAAAACCCCGATACATTAGAAGATGGGATTGAATTGTTGATTGATTATGAGCGATTTGTAACCGAGCTAGAACCACTATTAGGTTTTGATACACCTTATATACGCACCTCGCGCCCACAAGTATGGCGTTATTGGATTGAGACAATCCCATTTTTGCCATGAGCTAAAAATATGGCATAATAGGGGACATGATGAACATAAAACGATACTCCATTCCCCTATTATTTGCCTTATTAATCTTGCTAGGCGCGTGTCGGCAAGAGATACCCGCGCCGATTGCACCAAGCCTTGTGCCATTTCCAACCCCAACGATGGGATATGTACTCAATGGTATTTTGCCCACACCCAATGCCCTCGCGCCTGATGTGATTGCCCCTGCGACTGTAGTCGCGCTGGCGAATCGTGGCACGCCCACACCAGATGGAAATGCCTGCCCGCCAGAATCGGCAACCGCACAACTCGAAGAGTTACCACGCGGGAGCAACGCGATTGCCAATGAAATCGCCCGATTTTTATCGGCAGGGGGTAGCTTAGAACGGCTCGAAACCGCGTTACGCAATCGGTGGGCGATTTTGCCACAAAATGGTTTTATCCGAAATGATATTGACCTCACCGCCGAAGGAACACCCGATATTGTGATGGGTCTATCTATCGAAGAAGGCGGATTTTTTCTGGCGATTGGATGCCAAGATAGGGCGTATCGGGTTTTTCATCAATTGGTATTTCAGAAAACAGTTGCGCCTCAATTATTATTCGCAGAAGATATGAATGTCGCGCTCGCGCCAGAATTGGTTGTGACAGGCAGATTTTGCGAAAATAACGACCAAAATTTGTGCCAATATCAGACCTATATCCTCACATGGAACGCCAGTTTGGGGCGGATGGTGAATTTGCTCAATCTGCCACTCCTCACCGATGAATTGCCCGAAATTGTGGACAGTGATAATGACCTTGTGGATGAGGTGCTGGTCAAATTAGAGTATATCGGTGACATCAACACGGGTCCACTCCGCACAGGGCGACAAATTTATGATTGGAATGGCACAACCTACGTCTTGTCTATCCTCGAATTAGATGCGCCAGAATACCAAATTCAGGTGATTCAAGAAGCAGACCGCAACTTTTTGGCGGGGAAGATGGCACAAGCAATCGAATTGTATCAACTCGCCTATACCGATGAAGAATTGCGGATATGGCTACGCAACGAAGCCCCAATTTTAGAGAGTTATATCCTGTATCGGTTGATGCTGGCGTGGGCATCTGAAGGTAGCCCAGAATCGGCGATTGTGTTTGAGCGCCTGCGGACAGATTTTGCCTTGCCGATTGAAGGTCAACCCGAAATCACACCATTCATGACATTGGGACAAGCCTTTTGGGAAGCATATTCGCAAAATAATGATATTTCTGAGGGGTGCGAGGCGGTGCAGGCAATTTTGCCAGAAGCACCATTGGCACTCTCATGGATGAATCGCTATGGGGCGCGGAATTTGGGCTATGTTGCGCGGGATATGTGTCCGTTCTAGATTTTAATTAAATTGAAGGGTAATCGCATCAAAATAAGAAAAGAGGGATAATGAGGCAAACAAG
>CALDGT010001077.1 GCA_937942935.1 uncultured Chloroflexota bacterium
ATATTCCCATGCCATAAATCAGACCAAAATTAACCCGCTTAGCAAAACTCCGTTGGTCATAAGTAACCTCATTCAGTTTAATCCCAAAAACTGCCGCCGCCGTTGCCGCATGAATATCTTCATCCCGCGAAAAGGCTTCGATGAGTGTGGCATCATTGCTGATATGCGCCAAAATCCGTAATTCAATTTGACTATAATCTACCGAGAGCAATTGATACCCCTCTGGTGCGATAAAGGCTCGGCGCACCTCGCGCCCCAATTCGGTACGAATGGGAATATTTTGCAAATTCGGGTTGTTACTGCTCAATCGCCCTGTATTCGTCCCCGTCTGGTTATAACTGGTGTGCAAACGGCGTGTATTCGGATTCACCAATTTCGGCAAGGCATCAATATAAGTGCCTTTGAGTTTGACCAATTCCCGATATTCGATGATAGCGCGGATAATAGGCGCTTTGGTATCGTCATATAATTTTTCGAGTGTTGAGGCATCTGTTGAATATCCCAGTGTCGTCTTTTTTAAGCCAACGGTGGGCAATCCCATCATGTTAAATAACACATCACTGAGTTGTTTAGGGCTGTTGATATTAAAGTTTTCACCACTCATCTCATAAATCTGGGCTTCGGCGGCGCGTACCATCCCTTCAACCCGTGTGCTGAGTTCTGCCAAATATGCCACATCCAACAACACCCCATTTTGTTCCATCCGACTCAAAACAGGGATGAGGGGCAATTCCAGCGAGAGGTATAAATCCATCAAGCCCAAATTCATCAGTTCTTCAGATAAAAAGCGCCATGCCAAATAGGTCATCGTCACATCGGCAACAGCATATTCACCCGCTTTTTGCACAGGCACTTGTGCCATCGTGATTTGCTTTTTACCACTCCCGATTAAATCATCAATTGTGGTCATCTTTTTATGCAAAAATTTGGTCGCAAACCGCTTGAGTCCCAAAAATCGGCTATCGGGATTCCGTACCCATTCGGCTATCATGGTATCAAATCCGAGAGGGGAAACATCTATCCCATGCCGAAGCATAACCACATAGTCGTAACCCATATTATGGGCAATTTTGGGGATATTCGCATCTGTCATAGCGGGGCGAATGGCATCCATCACCAGCGCGAGGGGCAATTGTGGCGGGGGTGGCGATGGAAACAATGTATCTGCCCCCTCCCCCACATGCCCAACAGGGATGTAATACCCTTTTTTTTTTTTTTTTTTAAATGAAATCCCCACCAAATCCACGGTCATCTGGTCAATGCCTGTCGTCTCGGTATCAAAGACAATCACTTTACCCGCATTGAGATGTGCGACACAATCCGCCAGTTTTTCTGGGGTGTCCACAATCACCGTCTCATAAGTATGAGGCTCGGCACTTTCAAAATCAAAGTCAGCGTGCAAGGTGCGGAATGTCTCGCCGAGTGTGACAAATTCCATTTTTTCAAAAAATTTATTCACCGTATTGGGGTCATAATCTTCTGACTTGCACGCCTCCAAATCCAATTGAATCGGCACATCACGCATAATCCGTGCAAGACGTTGACTCATAAATGCACTTTCGCGCCCATCAATCAATTTTTGGCGCAATTTTTCTGGGATTTCGTGCAAGTGGTCATACAGGGCTTCAAGTGTGCCATGTGCTTGAAGGAGCGTGGTTGCACCTTTTTCGCCAATCCCTTTCACACCCGGAATATTATCGGATGTATCACCCACCATCGCCTTATAATCCACCAATTGGCGCGGAGCAATACCCCATTTTTCGGTGAATGACGCAATATCAAACACATCATCATCTTTGCTTTTGGGAGATGGCAATTGCACCCGCACATGATTATCGAGCAATTGCAACAAATCTCTGTCACCAGTGATGATATGCACCATCACATTTTGCGCTTTGGCTTGGTCTACAATCGTCCCGATGATGTCATCGGCTTCATACCCCTCTAGGGTCAACATGGGGATATTAAAAGATTGGACGAGTTCAAAAATTTTCTCCATCTGCGAATCGAGGCTTTCGGGCATATCATCCCGATGCGCTTTATAAGCAGGGTAATACGTCTCGCGTCCACTCAAGCCTTTATCAAATGTGACAGCGATATACTGCGGTTGGGCATTTTTGAGCAAATCCACCAACAACCGCGCAAACCCAAACACCGCATTCGTCGCTTCACCTGTGCGCGGATGCACCATCCGACTATATGCCATCCCATGAAATTGCCGATAGGCGATGGCATGACCATCTAAAAGATATAAAATGGGTGGAATTGCCATAAAATTGTCCCTTTCAAGAAAAATATCCTGTGGAATATAAGGGCGCACCACATCGCACCCTTAGCAAATAATGGAGTACACTGCATATTATGTTATGCGACTGAAAAAGCGATGAATTGGTCTATTTCTGATTTTTGCATTTCACGTCCGGGCGCCAGCACACAATAGCTTTCTGCCCAAACACCTTCTAGCGGAAATTGTTTATCGACATGATGAATAATCCATGCGGAGCGTTTTTTGAGGTCGTTCATCACCACATGCGGGGGTGTTTCGCTAGGTGCTTTGGCGAGCAGATAAATATAACTCTCATGCACAACCAATGTGGTGATGCTCATGCCGATTTCGGTCAATTGACGTTCTAATTCGCGCCCCAAAATATCCCGTAGTTGTGGGGATAAGGCGCTATCAGGATGAGCCAAGCGCCATAAATAGGTGAATGGCGCGGGTGTTCCTGTATAGACAGGATACGCTAATTCTGGGATAGTCTGTGTTTGTACCGATTCAATCACACTCGGCAATGCCAACGGTTCTAAGTTAATCGGAATCGGTGTGAATGGGTCTGAATCATCTAATCGAGCGTCTGTTAAGTCTGCAATGGACGATTCCCATTGCGCCGCCACGATTTCGAGTTGCTCAATTTCGCGTTCTTGAAGTTCGTCCAACACCGAATGGCTGTGTTCTGGAATTTCTGGCACACTTTGAAGCGCACCTACCAATCTATCCGACTGTTTTCGCATCGCACGAAGCGGAATAGACCCGCCAAAGACCATCGCTAGGGTATATCCACCCGCCGTTAAGCGTGAATAAACCATATATTCTTGTCCGCTAATCGGGATGGTGATAAATTTTAGGCGGGCTTCATCGGGTTGGGCATCGCCATCTTCTATCAATAATTGCCGAATTTGGGTGATATCGAGGTCTGGCAAATCACCCGCGTGCGCCACCAAACGACCTTGTTTCATCAATAAGGTCGCATCTGCCGAGAGTTCCAACGAGGCTTGGGTGAGGGTGAGCGCCAATTTTGCCGTTGGTGATGTATCTGTAGGGATAATTTCCGCAGTCGGCAATGGCACAATTTCTGGTGGCGGAGTCGGTATATCTGCCTTTTTGCGCTGATTCGGCAATGTGGTCGGTTTGGGTGGTTGTGGATATTCTTTTGGATAACGGTCTGTCTCTAAATCATGCGGATTTTTGACCACATCCGCTACATTTTGTGCATGGGTAGTG
>CALDGT010001078.1 GCA_937942935.1 uncultured Chloroflexota bacterium
CCGTTTTGGTCGGTGCAAACACCATTTGCCACGATGACGGGTGGGTTATAGCACGAAATGGCGTTGGCTTGTGTTTGGACACTGCCTTCGGTGGTGCTGACGGTCATCGTGAGCGTCATGGCGGTGCTGGTGAATTGAACAGGCAATTCGCTCACGCTACCAGAACGGACAACTGAGCCGTTTTCGTCCACAATTTGGAAGGTTGCGGGTACGGTGATAGGTGTCCCGCCGATATTGCTGGCAGTGAAGCTATACACCCCATTTTGACCATACACACAGGTGCTATTGGCGACATAAACGGGCGGACGATAGCAGACATCAGAGGCGTCACTGCTGAATAATTCGCCGTTCACATACAGATTTGCGGTCACAGCCGTTTGACCTTCAAACGATTGATAGACTGTGCCGATATAGGCGGTGCGCGAAATTAATGGATTACCACTGCCGTCTAAAACTTCGTATTCAACGGTGGTATTTGGCAATGGAGTCACGCCATTATCCGAAATGTAAACCCAATAGATGCCATTTCCACCACTGGCGCAATACACATCGACATCATATTGTGGTGCTTCATAACAATTGCTAACGGTCTTGGGTGTTACGGTAATTGGGTCGCCATTCGCCGTCACAGACAAGGTGAGCGATTGGTAACTGCCTGTATAGGTCACACCACTGAATAATTCCGACAAATCGCCTTGTGCGACGGTATTACCACCTTCATCGGTCACAACATAGCTAAATGTGCCGACTGGCGAGCCATCAATAGAGGCGCTAAAGGCAAAGATACCATTCCCTTCGCAATAGCCGTTCAGGTTTACGCGAGGCGCGGTGTAACAATTTTCTTGGGTGTGCGCCTTAATTTGACCATTATCGGTATTGGTGATGGTGAAGGTTAAGCTATTGCTGGTGCTGATATAGGTACGGTTGAAATTGACCGCTTCGTCATGGCTGAGTGTGCCACTATCAATCGTGGTTGCGCCATCGGTGACAGTGAAGCTCACGCCATTACCAATACCACCGCTATGGCTGATGGTGAAGCCGAATGTGCCGTTTTCACCACAATATCCAGCAGGTGTATAAACCGATTTTTCCGCGCAGGTGGCAACAGAAGCATTCGGTTGGCTACTACCGGGGTGTCCCGGACGTTGGTCTACCCACAGGCGCAAATCTTGACCCGCATATTCTGGGAAGGTTAAGGTCTTGGTTTCTCTGCCTTCCAAGCGGATTGTGCCACTGGTCAACACGTTGCCGTTGGCATCTTCTAAGCGCCAAGTGGTATCGCCAGACATCGGTTCAGTGCCTGTATTTTCGACATAGAATTGAATCACGCCGTCTACACATTCGCCTTCAACCGATACGCTGGATTTATCCCAACATTCGATTTCACGGGTGAGCGAATCGAATCCTGATACGCCGAAGGTGACAATGTTGCCACTCATACGGCGCAATTCAAATGTTTGGGTTGGATTTTGGGCATTCAAGCCAGCCAAAATGCCGATATTTGACAATTGACCCACCGCGCCACCATAAACATCATACATGGCGCTACCCATATCACCAGACAACAAGGTCACGGTGTAAATGGCAGTCCCATTATTTTCGCAGATGAGCGAGGCATCGAATTGTGGGGCTTCGACATAGCATCCCATTGTGCTGGTTTCATACACGGTGTTTTCGCCGTTGGCAATCACGCTCAGGGTGAGGGTTGTTGATTGTGAGGTGAAGGTTGGGATGGTAAATGGCAAACTATCCACACTACCAGAGGCGACTTCTATGCCATTTTCATCGGTCACGATATAGGTCAACACATCATTGCTGGGTGCGCCGATATTAGAAATTGTGCCGTTGAATGACCCGTTGTTATCACAGACCAAACTCGCGGTATACACCGGTGGTTGGTAGCAATTTTCTGCGGTAGCAGAGGCTTCTGTGTCGTTGATAAAGATGGTGACAGCTTGATATTCGCCGTTCACAGCCGATTCGTATGGTGCGATGGCGCTACCATCGGTAATCACTCCGCCGTTTTCATCCACAACAGTGAATGAAACTGGTTCAGCCGACAAAGCTGTTCCGCCCGTATTGGTGAATCCAAACACGAATTGACCATTGGCTTCACCGCATTCCGCGTATGGTTCATACATCGGTGGGGTGTAGCAGTCATCTTCGCTGGCAGAGACAGGTTCAACACCCGGGCTATAGACTATCACTTCAACGAAGCTATAATCGCCTGTATAGAGTTGGGTATATGGCAATACCGCGTTTTCGATATTTTCTGCGTAGGGTTTATTGCCAAAAATCACGCCGATGGTTGGGTTTCCGCCAACAGGTGTGCCACCGTTATTGACCACAGTCACCAAAAATTCGCCATTATTGCCTGTACATTCCACAGTCGGGACGTATACAGGTGGGTTATAGCAGTTGATGGGGTCGGCTTGTTGGCTGATTGTGCCTTCCGATGTTTGGATGCTGAGGGTCATTGTGCCATATTGACCAGTGATGCTGGCGGGCAATTGGCTGATGTTCCCCTGTGCAAAATAACCGAAACCGCTAAGGGTGAAGGTGGGTTCTTGACCAGTGATAGGTTCACCAACAACACCCACAGAGAAGAAGTAAGTGCCGTTTTCTTCACCGCAATATGCGCTTGGGGTATAAACAGGCGCTTCATAGCACGCGACAGTCACTTCTGCGACATCATTCAAGAATGTGCCTTCTGCGGTTTGGACACTCAAGGTCAATGGTGAGTAGGTTGTCGAGAATGGATTGAGGCTCGGCAATTCGCTCATCGTACCGCTGACAGAGAAGCCATCGCCAGAGATGGTGAAGGTGGGTTCTGTGCCAGAAATGGGTGTGCCACCGCTTGGGATGATTTCAAAACGATACAGACCGTTACGGCTTTCATCGCAATAAGCCTTCACTTCATAGACGGGTGGGTTATAGCACTCGCTAGAACTGGCTTCTACAGATGAACCGTTATAGGTCACGATGACGGTGACAGTGCCAAAACGACCACTCACATTGACGGTGATTGGGGTTTGGCTAAATTCCACCACGCCTTGCGATTGACCATCTACGATGATTTCATAGGTGGGATTATTGCCCACAATTTGACCGCCATTATTGACGATATACACGACAAATTGACCGTTATATTCGCAATAGACATTCGGCACAAATACGGGTGGTTGGAAACAGTCGGGTGATTGGACAGATTCGGCGCTGACATTGCCACCAGAGAAACTCATCGTCAGAGGTGCATTTTGGCTGATGATGAAAATGGGGGCAAATGGGAAGCTAACCGCGCCTTCACGCAGGACTGCGCCGGTATTATCGGTGATGGTGTAGTTGGGTAACACAACGCCATTCACATTGGGGTTGCCAAGTGCTTCTACACTAAACACATAGCTACCATTGCTATCACCGCAGACCGCGCTTGGGAACAATTGTGGTGGGGTATAGCACGACACGGTTTGTTGTGTATAGCTCACATCACCTTCGGATG
>CALDGT010001079.1 GCA_937942935.1 uncultured Chloroflexota bacterium
TAAGCGTGTTTCGGGCAAGCCCATTTGTGTCCCTATGGATGCTATCCGAAAATCACACGCCAGCGCCAACTCAAATGCCATGCCCAAACAATAAGTGTGCATGAGGATGATGGTTGGATGCCGACTTTTTTCAAATTTGCCCAAAATCCGTTGATAGGTGGCAGTTAATGGAAATAAATGGTCACGCCAACCCTCACCATAGACAGTTATCATGTCATTGAACCCCATCAGGTCAATCCCCGCAGAAAATCCCTTCCCTTCCCCACGCACGATGACCGCACGTACATCTGGCAAATTTTCGGCTTGGTCAATGGCAGATTCTAGCCCATTCATCAGTTCCCAATTCATGGCATTTCGTTTGTCGGGGCGATTGAGGATAATTTCAAAAATATGATTATTTTTTTGCGTAATAACAAAATCAGACATCATCTATTTTCCTTTTTTATAATCCATTGCTATTTTCGGCTTCATCTATGGTTTTGATAATCATGGCATAAGCAATATTCAATTCTTGCATACGCTGATGCGCTTGCACATCCTCATTCAAATCAGGGTGATATTGGCGAGCCAAGCCCCGATAAGCCCGTTTGATGGTTTCGCGGTCTGCCCCAATCGGCACACCCAATAAATTAAAATAGACATCTAATGGACTGCTAGGGCGGGTAATTTTTTCTGCACGTTGCCGATGATAACTTTCGGGGTCGCCATCGAATGTCGCCACACGCCAAATCCCTTGCAATCCATGAATCGGGGTTGAAACAGTGCTACACCGCAATGCGCCAACATCTATATGCTCCCCATATCGCGCAATATGATAATCCCGATACGGTTGCTGGTCAAAATACACAGGAAAAATGAGGAGTTGTTGCATATAGATTTTATAGGCATAAATACGACCATCATAAACATCCCGCAAGGCATGATGCCAATCTTGCAACATAATTTTTGACCCCTCATCGGGTAGTAACATATCATGCCATAAAATGAACAGGGTATAATGCCCCATTTGGGTATTATCACGCAGGGTATGTTTGACTTCATACGCTGGGATAGAACTATCAATCAGATGAATCATCAAGGACTCGCCTGTGATGAGGCGAACATGAATAATATCGCGCCCATCATGCAAAATTTCATCTACAGCACCCGCAATGCTCAATTCATTGACCAAGTGCGCCCCAACATAATACGTAAATGTCCGCATAAATGCCTATTCTTTCGTGAATATCCCCTTTTATTTTAGCCGATGTTATCATAAAACCGAATAAGTTGATGGTGAGAAGGCATAACCATCATTTTGAATTGTGCCTATCTTTCGTTATCATAGGAGTAACTCTGTTTGGCACTCATCGGAAAGGAATTTGTGCATGTCACGAAAATATTCACTTTGGCTCATGGGACTCATCCTCATTATGTTCATCGCCTCTAGTTGTGGTGGCGGTGGCGGTGCAGGTAATGGTGGGGCAATTCTAGCGTGGGTGGCAGATGGCGAATCGATGACCAATATTCCCACAGAAGCACGAGGCATCCTCGCCAGCATGAATGACAAAGGCGAAACAGGCGAAATTTTAGCCATCCCCACAAACACATCACGAGTCATCGCCTGTGGAGAAGGCGCAAATTCACCAAATCGGCGCTTTTTTGCCTTTTTTATCGGCAGTGTTACAGGCAAGCTATATGTAACTGAT
>CALDGT010001080.1 GCA_937942935.1 uncultured Chloroflexota bacterium
TAGAGGCGTCCCAAATTTCGACAATCCCCAAAACACCACCCGTCGCAACCAGTGTCCCTGTGTTATTATAATTGACCGAATAGAGGGCATTTGTGCCAATACGTTGTGGCAGAATCTCTGGCGTGGCAACATCATAGCGCCATAACCCCAATGACCCCGCAAACAACATCGTCTGACCATCTGGCGAATACATAAATTCGTTCAAATAGCCTTCACCAACCTGATTCAGTTGAACAATCCATGTCGCGTTCTCTGGTGTAATTATCGGCGAAAGTTGTGCCTGAACGGTCATGAGACAAGAGAATAGAATGAGAATGATATAGCAGAATTTTTTCATTAAAACATCTCCTCTGATGTTATAATTCCCCCTCACCAAGAAGACATTCTCTTTCATTTATTATATCACAGGATTGTGAAATACTTCACGGATTGGTTATAACACCAGAGGATAATTGGGTGCTAAACACACCCCCACACACAGTTAAGTTGTGATTATGTGTTTTGGGTTAAGGTCTGGTTCTTCTGCAAAGAGTAAATCGAGGGCTTCATCCCGTTTTTCGCCATAGATATAAAATGTATTATCCCCAGAATTGAGCATTTGCACAAACGATTGCAAAATACGGTGCATAATGCCCTGACTTTCGCTCCCCATAAAGACAAACCGCATCGGCTTTGGGCGTAGCGGATATTTTTTGACCAGTGGTTGCGCTTTACGAAAAGCATGTGTGAGGGGTGGTTGTTTGCTATGGGTGGTATCTACCAACACTTTCACTTTTGTATCGCGTGGCAATTGATACAATTGCTCAATATACATAAACCATTCATCCAAAGTGGCACGACTACCCTCTTTGAAGATAAATTCATAAAAATGGTTAGGATGTTGGATAATTTCCATATAGTGTGGGGGTGTTTCAATTGTGAGCATTCAATAACACTTTCTTACAGGAGTATCAGCACATTGATAAGTTACAACAATTGTAACATATTTAGAATGAGATTACGTGAAAATGTTATGAATTTTTGGTGATTAAATTTTAACCTGATTTGGATGATTTTCTGGTTCATTGGCAAATAAAAAGTCAATCGCTTCATCACGTTTATCACCATATAAATAGCGCAGGTCTGCCTTTACACCTAATAATTGAATGAATGTCTGCAACATTTTATCTACCACCCCCTGCGATTCTGCCGATACAAAAACCGAGCGTGGGTTGGGTGGATTTGAGTATTTTCTGAGCATGGGTTGAGATTTGCGAAAAGCATACGCCAAAGGGATTGAGCCAATTTGTCTGGAATCAGTCAATAACTTCACAGGGGTGTGAGGTGGCATTTGATAAAATTGCTCCACATAAAACAGCCATTCATCAAATGCAAGGCGTGCAGATTGGCTTGGCTTAAAAATAAATTCATAAAAATGATGCGGATGTTGAATGATTTCTAAATATTGGAGGGGTTTTTCAATTTTAAGCATGTTACAATGAAACCTTAGTCTACTCAATATTGTCCTTATATATCATTATATGCGGATTTATAAATTAAAGGGTCTGAATTTGGTATGAATTTTTCTCTTCCCTATCTCATCGGCTCATTGCGTGTCACCACCAAGTGGTTATTATTAGGCAGTTTGGTTGGAATTTTGGCGGGTAGCGCCTCTGCATTCTTCCTTATTACACTCAATTGGATGACGACCACGCGCCTTGCCAATGGCTGGTTATTATTTTTGCTCCCCATTGCGGGATTTTTTGTGGGATGGGTGTATCATCGCTTTGGCGGACGTGCCAAAGGGGGCAATGCGCTGGTGATAGATGAGGTACACATCAATCAAGACCGCATCCCATTGCGAATGACCCCGTTTGTCTTGGCGGGGACGCTCATCACGCACCTATTTGGTGGGTCGGCGGGGCGTGAAGGCACAGCCATTCAGATGGGCGCGAGTTTAGCCGATACTGCTCGGCGAGTTTTTGGACTGGTGGGGAATGACCGTCGTTTTATGCTCCTCGCGGGCATCAGTGGCGGGTTTAGCAGTGTATTTGGCACGCCGATTGCAGGCTTCATTTTTGGGATGGAAGTGGACACCGTTGGGCAAGTGCGTTATGAGGGCATCATCCCGTGTTTGGCATCTGCCATCGTCGGCGATTGGGTCACACGGGCATGGGGCGCAAGCCATTCGCATTATCCCCTCGCGCCCATCATCAACACCGCCCCCGATGTGATGCTCAAAATTGCGTTGGCGGGGGTGATATTTGGGCTGACCAGTCGCTTATTTGTGCGCGGGATAAAATTCATGAAATCGGCACTCTCACGCATTTCATACCCCCCCTTTCGTCCTGTGATAGGTGGGCTGATGATTATCGGCATGACGCTAATCATCAATAACACCGATTATTTGGGCTTGAGCCTGCCCCTCATTCAAAATAGTGTGCGCGGAGAGGGTGTGATTTTATACGCCTTTTTGCTCAAATTGATATTCACGGTGGTGACGCTCGGTAGCGGATTTTTGGGCGGAGAAGTGACCCCGCTATTTGTCATCGGTAGCACATTGGGCTATAGTTTGGGCA
>CALDGT010001081.1 GCA_937942935.1 uncultured Chloroflexota bacterium
CAAATTTTCTTCGACAGTCAGATGGCGGAATAATGGACGACCTTCAATGACCTGAACAACACCCCGTCTGACGACTTCTTCTGGTGATTGCCCATTGAGTTTGACATCCCCCCACATAATGCTACCGCGTGTAATTTCGCCAACTTCACCGCGTAATAATCCACTGATGGCTTTGAGGGTGGTCGATTTTCCCGCGCCGTTGGGTCCCAAAAGGGAGACAATTTGCCCCTCTTTAACTTCAAACGAGACCCCGCGTAGCACCTGAATCACACTGCTATAAATGACTTCAATATTATTGACCGTTAACGTAGACATCAAAAATCCTTTTTAATGGACGGCACATGAGCCGTCCCTACAATCACATCGGGTTGTAGGGACGCGATATTTCGCGTCCGAATCCCTAAAAAATAGGGTGGGGCGAGAGGATAAACCCCCGCCCACTATTTTTATTTTACATATCTTGACCGGGCAACATGCTTGGCGCGGCTTGGAATGAACCATCTGCAGGATACAAAGGCACGATGATGGGTGGGAAGTAATTTGCACCACCTTCAACGGGTACTTTGAGAGCATCATCGCCAGAGGTTGCAATGCCGTCCATGGTGGCATTCAAGAAGCGCATTTGCACGATACGATTACCGGGCAATGCACGCAAACCACCCGCTTGGAAATCGAAGCTATACAAACCGAGTGGTTCATAAACCATAGATTCGATAGTTTCTTTAATTGCGGCGCCGTCAATGGCATCGAGGCTACCAACACGGTTGGCAGTTTGGATGTACATTTCGACATAGGTGTCTACCAAGCCCCAGCCCAAAATGTAAGAAATACCGCGTACTGTTGGGGCGCGTTCTGCTAAGTCGGCTTGGGCGGTGATGAGCTGAATCCCCGGACGGGTCACTTCTGACCACCAACCAAATGGCATCGAGCCGATGAGACCATCTACCACAGGCAAGCCTTTTTCTGCACTCAATGAACCCATGCTGAGGAATGCCACAGATGAATCTAAGCCCCAGTTCACTGAACCGATGGTGAATTCACCGAGTAAGCCTTCTTGTTCGAGTGCTTCGGCGATACGGACTGGACCAGTTGCCAACGCATTGACATAGATGATATTTGCGCCATCATCAAAGGCTTGGTTGACGAGTGGCGCGAGTGAATCTACAGTCGCAATGGGCAAGAAGGGGATGGCGGGCAAAACTTCGATACCGAGTTCTGTACAATAAGCAACCGATTCATCGGTATAGGCGGCAAGACCAAATTCCGCTACTGGACCACCCCAACCCATATAGGCGAGGACTGGTTCTGGGTACATATCTGGCGCAGAGGCGATATATTCACAGAACATCGCAAATTGGTCGGCATAGAGTGGATTGGTCGCATAAATCCAGCTTGGGGTCATGCCATCTTCACCATATAACCCTGCGATAGAACCCGCGCTGATGAGGACGGGGATTTGGTCGGCTTCAACAAATGGACGCAAGGTGACAGAATCGGTAGATGAATATAGCACCAATACATCTGGGCTAAGTTCTTTTAAGCGGGTATAGCCGGGTTCAACATTGGCGGGGTTGCCACCAGTATCTACACGATATTCATCGCCAACCAAAATTTCTGCACCGCAAATCCCACCCATCGCATTAAAATAGGCGGCGGCATCTTGTAAGCCAGCGAGCAAGGGTTGGGTGATGGGGGCATAAGACCCACTGGTATCCCCTAAGTGAATAACAGGAACACTGCCACCTGTCAAATCTACAGCACATTCGGTGTGTTGGATGAAATCGGGCATTTCCATTTCATCTTCTTGGGCAACGGCAGGGACTGCGAAGATGGCGATGAGCGCCAAAATGCTGAATAGTAATGTTAATTTACGCATATCTTTTAGAATCTCCTTCAAAATGTTGCTTTAATTGACAAAATTTTTTAAGTTTGATACGCATTACAGGTTTGGTTTATTGCAATATATTGCCTCCTTCAACCTTTACTATAACATGATTCCATGCGGGCGCAACAATGCCCCGCAACCAGATTGCTAGGTATTTAAG
>CALDGT010001082.1 GCA_937942935.1 uncultured Chloroflexota bacterium
AGGGTGCGTCCGATGTTGGTAAACAAAAATGCGGACGATGTTAGTAAACAGGACAGGTTTGTAGGGTGGGTACTAGGGCGCGTGCGCCCGTATGTCCCACCGCCATGATAAACCCACCCCATCTCCCCATCATCAGACCCCTATCACCATAATTCATACGCACAAAACGTTATCTTTTGTTATAATAGAGAGGTGTGATTCAAAAAGTAGGGATTATTATCCAAATGAGACGAACAATAACCTTAGTCAGTATTCTCGTGGTGATGCTTATCACCCCTTTTTTCACCCTCACCTCCCCCACCCACGCGCAAGATGCCTCTGGCACAACAGGCGCGTGCGATAATGTATCGTACCTGATGGAACGCAACATCACCCCCTATGATATGTCGCTCAGTGGCGGGATATTGCGCTCTGGCGCATCAGAATCGGGGACATTGGGCGCAGGCGCGTATGCCGATTTTTGGTCATTCACGCTCACCCGTCCGCGCAACCAAAATAATATCATCCAAGACCTGCCCGTGACCATCAGCTTTAGCAATGTGAGCGGGTCTCCGTTGGAATTTGCCCTCTACAATGGCTTATTCCCCGCCGTAGATTATCAACCGCTTGTCGTGGGCGATTTTCCGTTTAGCCCATCGGCAGAGACCAGCGCCTATACATTGGTCGTGCGGAAAGTGAACTTGTCGGATGAATCGGCGGGAAATTATACCCTCACCGTCACATCCGATGGCATGGGAACACCCTCGCTCGCGCTCCGCAATGAAGAGACCAACCTCGACTTTTCGCCTGCGCCAGAAGTGAGCAACGGTGTTTTGCGGATTGCCGCCCCCGCCGCCGAGATTTTTATTCATCCCGATGGCACACGGCGCGTCCACCCACGCGGGGGCAACTCCACCCAAGTATTTATGCCCAATGAGCGATACGATTTTTCTGCCCATACCATCAACATCGGCAATTGGGCGAGCAAACTCTCCTTTTTGGGTGGCGATTTGGCGGCTGTCGGCGCGGATAGGGTGTATTTTCATGAAAGTTTCGACCCGCGTGTGACCATTAGCGGGGTTAGCCCTGCCGAACTAAACTTGCAAAATGCCCCCTATGGCGATGGCACAATCATCCGTACCGATTGGGCAGATGTCTTTGGCATTTGGGTCATGGACGATTGCACAGGCTTCAAACTCAAAGACGGGCGCACTTTCACCGCAGAAACCCCCGCCACAGGGCGCGAAATCCGCGCAGAAGGCACGCTCGATGCCTTCACCGTCATCACCAATGCCATCACACCCAACGGCACAAGCCGTCATACTGCCCTGCTCAATTGGGCGACTGTGCGCGAAAATTCGCAAGTCACCCTACGCAATGGCGTGTATCATTTTGATTTAATCGCAGACCGCGAAATCGAATTGCAATCTACCGATTTTATTTATGCCAGCCCTGCCAGCGATGGCGAAATATCCCCCGCCGTCATCACCTTCAATGACCAAGCGGTGAGCATTGCGTTGGATTGGCTGAATATGCGTTATTTTAGCCTGCGCGATGCGCTCATCACCTTTGAATTTTTAGATGCCCCGCGTGGCACAACCACCCGTGACGGCTTGAATATTAGCAGTATCACCGCCCAAAATGATGTGATACAACTCATATATAAGGAAGTGAATGGGCAGGCAGGCGAACAACGCCTGATGTTGCCCGCCAGCGATAGCTACCTCGAAATTGTCACGCCTGCGGGCGACCCCGTTTTCGATGGCACAGCCCGCGCTGGCACAACGGGTTATTTTCCGCGTGCGCTCAACAACACAGGGGGCGATTGTTACCCCACCAATACCGCCATCCCAGAAGCCAATTGCCCCACCGCAGGGCATATCAACCCCGCCAACGGCAATATTTGGCTGACGATGACCGATGCGGTTGCCTATGGCGATAGATTGAGCCTCGATGTCACCCGCCACTATAACAGCGCCTATGCCACACTCGATAGTCCCTTCGGCAAAGGGTGGTCTGTGCCATATTTGCTCGATTACAACGTGGTATATGACCAAGCAACCAATTCGCGCACAATAACGCCTGTCACCGTCTCGCAATTTGCCATCGCGCTCGATATTACGTATGCCCCGCGTGGCATTGCGACCTTCATCACCCCCACAGGCTCAAGACATCAATTTGTGGGGAACGCCAATAAT
>CALDGT010001083.1 GCA_937942935.1 uncultured Chloroflexota bacterium
GGAAGAAACATTTTTAGCGAGCATTTACTCAATTTGAAAATTTTAAGTGAATTTAATTTTTGTGCTGGATTAATAAGCCGCATCATTTAATGGAGTTTTTACGATGACTGAATTTATTTTAGCACTCGACCAAGGCACAACATCTTCTCGTGCCATCCGTTTTGACCGTATGGGACGGGTGATAACTGTCCAACAACGCGAATTTAAGCAAATTTATCCCCGCCCCAGTTGGGTAGAACATGACCCCAACGAAATTTGGGAATCGCAATTGGCTGTTGCAAAACTCGCTTGTGATAACCCAGCTCTGATTGCGGCAATCGGCATCACCAACCAGCGCGAGACAACGGTTATATGGGACAGAAAAACGGGCGAGCCGATTTATAATGCAATTGTGTGGCAAGATAGGCGCACATCCGAATTTTGTGACCAGCTCAAAGCTGAAGGATTTGATAAAACAATCCTCGAAAAGACAGGCTTAGTGACAGATGCCTACTTTTCTGGGACAAAACTGAAATGGATTTTGGATAATGTGGAGGGCGCACGCGCCAAAGCCGAAGCAGGTCAATTGGCATTTGGTACAATAGATACCTTCTTGGTCTGGAAACTCACAGGTGGACGCTTGCACATCACCGATGTGAGCAATGCCAGCCGTACCATGTTATACGACATCCATAAAAAATGGTGGTCAAATACTATTTTGACCCGCTTCAATATTCCCCAAAGCATTTTGCCCCAAGTTGTGCCGAGTAGCATGGTATATGGTGAAACGGATTCTGCATTATTTGGCAAGGCAATCCCGATTGCGGGTATCGCAGGCGACCAACAAGCCGCCACCTTTGGGCAAGCCTGTTTTAGCGCGGGTTTGGCGAAGAATACGTATGGGACAGGTTGTTTTATGTTGATGAACACAGGTGAACATGCTGTGCCATCCCAACATAATTTGTTGACCACTGTTGGTTGGAAGGTTGGTGATGCTGGCGCGACACAATATGCCCTAGAAGGCAGTGTGTTCATCGCGGGGGCAGTGGTGCAATGGTTGCGCGATGAATTAGGTATTATTAGCCATGCGCGGGATACCGAAGGATTAGCGATGAGCATCGCTGATACAGGAGGGGTGTATCTTGTGCCTGCATTTGTGGGGCTTGGTGCGCCCTATTGGGACCAATATGCACGCGGGATAATTGTTGGACTCACACGCGGTAGTGGAAAAGCGCATATCGCACGCGCCGCCTTAGAAGCGATTGCTTATCAAACTCGTGATGTGATGGGCGCAATGCTTGCCGATAGCGGACTGAAACTTGAATCACTCCGCGTAGATGGTGGCGCAACCGCGAATAACTTTTTGATGCAATTCCAAGCCGATATTTTGGGTGTGCCTGTAGAACGCCCTGTCGTGACCGAAACAACCGCACTTGGTGCGGCTTATTTGGCGGGTTTGGCGGTGGGATATTGGCGCTCTCTCGATGAAATCGCGCAACAATGGCAACGGGAACGCCTGTTTGAGCCGAGTATGACAACCGACCAACGCGATACCCTTTATGATGGATGGCGTAAGGCGGTTGTGCGGGCGCGGTCTTGGGCAGAATAGATAGATTACTTTGGGCATGGCAACCATGCCCATTTTTATTCTGTTGGTAACAAATGAAAATTTTTCACACCAATTTTGACTGCATCACCCGGTCGCAATCCCAATTCACGACTAATATCTGGGCTGATGAGTGCTTGAATAATTTCGCCAGAAGGATTGAGCTTTACGGCTACTCGTTCTAATGCCCCCGCAAATGCAATACTTTCGATAATCCCCTCGCCAAAGAAATAGCCATTTAATTGTGCCGATTGTGGCACGATAACGACTTCTTCTGGGCGGAACATCATTTGTACCGATTTCCCCGCGAATGCTTCGGTGTTGGGTGGGGCAGGGATACGATTTTCGCCGATATAAATCATGGTGCCATTGCGATGAGCATTGAACAAATTGGCATTCCCCAAAAATGTCGCCGTAAAGTGATTGCCCGGTTTGCGATACAGTTGGTCTGGTGTGCCAATTTCGAGCAAGCGCCCTTTGTCTATGATGCCGATTCTATCTGCGAGTTCAAATGCTTCTTCTTGGTCATGCGTGACTAAAATTGCCGTCACATTCAGGCGTTTTTGAATACTACGCAAATTTTGGCGTAGTTGCCCGCGAATTTTGACATCCAACGCACCGAATGGCTCATCTAGTAATAATACATCTGGATTTTGTGCCAATGCGCGTGCGACTGCCACCCGTTGTTGTTGCCCACCAGAGAGTTGTGAAGGTAACCGATTGCCATATTCACTCATCTCGATGAGGGCTAATAATTCTTCTATACGTGCTTTACGCTGTGCGGGCGGAACTTTTTGGATTTCTAAGCCAAAGCCGATGTTTTGAGCAACGGTCATATGCTGAAAGAGAGAATAATTTTGAAATACAAAACCTGTATGCCGTTTTTGAGGGGGTAAATGGGTTACATCGCGTCCATTGAGCGAAATTTTACCCGCATTCAGAGTCGTTAATCCTGCAATAAGGCGTAAAATAGTGCTTTTTCCGCTACCACTCGGTCCAAGGAGGACAAATAACTCACCTTGTTCAATTTCGAGTGAGACATCATCCACAACAGTGTTATCCTCATATTGTTTAGTCACTTGATGCAAGTAAATAGACATCTGTTTATCCTCCACGCTTATGGACGCGCAAATTATTCATGATGATTAAAATCAATATCGCAATGACACCCAATAACAATGCCATGCTATATGCTCCAGCATAATTTCGGTCATTGAGAGAACGATAAATATAAATGGTGGCGCTTTCGGTTGAGCCTTGTGTCCCACCGCCAATCACAGCCACTGCGCCAAATTCGCCCAAAGAACGCGCGAGGGTTAGCACGATGCCATACGTGAGGGCATGACGAATTGCGGGGAAGACGATGCGCCAAAATGTACCCCATGGCGATGCACCTAATGTATATGCCGCTTCTTCTTGTTCTTTTCCCATGCCCGCTAAGACGGGTTGAATTTCGCGGATGACGAATGGGAGTGATACAAATACGGTTAGAACCAACATCCCTTCCCATGAGAAGGCGAGTTTTATAGGGAAATCTTTGAGCCAGCCTGTCCGCCCAAATAACACAATCATCACATAGCCGACAATCACGGGTGAGATGACGAGTGGCAAATCTACCAGCGCATTAAGTAATCCTTTCCCGAAAAAATTGTGTCTGACCAATACCCAAGCGACCATCACACCGAGTAGTGCATTAAAAATGCTGGCTAAAACCGCTAATCGCATTGATAACCACAATGTATTTAGGGCTTCTGGGTCGGTGATTGCTTTCCAAAATGGCTCGAATCCATCCTTAAAGGTATTACTGACGAGTGCCGCCACAGGCGCGAGCAATAGAACGCCAGCATAGATGAGGACTACCAGCAATAATAAAATGCCACCCAAAGATAAATTGCGCTCTTTCATAACTTTTTCCCTACACGTTTGTTGCGCTTATACCAGAAATCTACACCCAACGTTGTGATGAGGGCAATCAGTAAAATAACCAATGATACTCCACTTGCCGATGCCATTTTATCCCCTTCAACTTGGGCATAAACATAAACCGCCGCCGTTTGTGTTTTCATGGGGATATTGCCCGATACAATAACAATAGACCCAAATTCACCTAATGCCCGCGCAAAACTGAGTAACCCGCCTGTAATCATGGCTGGCAGTAAGGCAGGTAATATCACCCTGCGAAATGTGGTGAATTGTGATGCACCAAGTGTATGAGCCGCTTCTTGTTGAGAGGCATCTAATTTCATCATGACGGGTTGTACGGCACGAATCACAAATGGGTATCCCAAGAACAGAAGGGATAAAATAATGCCTAAATTGGAATATAATATTTTTATCCCAAATTCATCATTCAAAAACTTACCAACAGAGGTTTGTGGACCATACAATAAGGTGAGCATGACCCCTGTAACGAGTGTTGGAATGGCAAATGGCAAATCTATCAGCGAATTGAGCAAGTTTTTCCCCCAAAACCGATAACGTACTAATACATAGGCGGTGGTTGTTCCCATGATGATATTAATAACTGCCATCACACCAGCCGTCCACACACTGAGCCAAATTGCGCTCCATGCAACAGGTCGGGTGATGCTCGTCCAAAATGCGTCTATTCCCTCACGTAATCCTTCAACACCGATGACAAAGAGGGGCATGATTATCATCACACTCAAATAAATAATCACAGACGAGCGTAATCCCCAGAATAACATCTGGGGATTATTTGTCTGTGACACGCTATCTCTGTGTGCCACTGCTTGAGCCATTGTTTATCCTTGTATTTCTGTAATCATTTTGGTAAAGATACCTTCATCGCCAAAGAATGTTGGCACGACTTCTTTCCAACCACCGAAATCATCAATTGTGAATAAATCTTCAATTGGGGGGAAACGTGTTTCATCCAATTCAATAATTGGGACCAGTGTCACAATATCTTCTTCGCCTTCAGTTTCAGATGGGGTTACGACACGTTGATAGGGTGGGCGGAAACCACTTTCGGCGAAAATGGCTTGTGCTTCTGGTGTATAGGTGAAGGCGACAAAGGCATCTGCAACCTCGCGCACACCGTGTTTATCGGCATAAACATCTACTACTGCGATGGGGTTTTCGATGAGAATCGTGGATGTTGGGTATACAATCTCGTATAAATCACCATTACCTGCATTCACCCCCGCATAGTATTCATTTTCATAAGTGATTGCGACATCACCAATGCCACGTTCAAATGTCAAAAAGCTCTCCCGCCCATCGGCATCCATCACCAATACATCGGTATAGAGTGCTGTTAGGAATTGTAACGCACCTTCTGCACCTGCGGAATAGCCATCTACATGACCACGATATGCCGCACCATACGCCGCCATTGCGTTCCATTGAGCGCCACCACTGGTTGCGGGGTTGGGGGTGATGACAGCCAAGCCACGCCCGACGACATCTGACCAATTGGTTATGCCTGCTGGGTTATCTGGTCGGACTAATAAAATAGCGACAGATGTCGAGACCATGCCATTATAATCGTTGTTTTGCCATTCAGTGGTGATAAGCCCTGCATCGGCAATGCGGGTTACATGGTCTTCGAGGGACAATGCGACAATATCGGCTTCAAAGCCACCAATCACGGCACGGGATTGTGCTCCAGAAGCCAAATACGATTCTTCAAATACAACCGTTTGACCTGTTTCTGCTAACCAATAGGCTTGGAACAATGGAATAATTTTGCCGTATGCTTCTCTGGGGACAGCGAAACCTGCGAGGGTGAGTTTGACTTCATTTTCTTGTGCTTGTGCCACACTGCTCACTGCGAGGAGCAACAGACTGACAATGATAAACCATTTACGCATTAGGAAATACTCCTTGTTTTTTTGTTAAAGTGAACAATTCCTATAGGATTAGTCGGGATTCTATCTTCTACCCTAAATACTTGTCAAGAGGTAGATTTGTGAAAATGAGTGCAATTTGCACTCATTTTCATCATAATCCATTTTTGATTGGTTGCTATGTGTGGTTTGTCACATTTATGGGTTTGTGAATTGGATGACGAGGGTCGAGCGTGGTGGCAAGGTAGCCAGTGGTTTATAACCACTGAATCCACCTGTTTCGGTGAGGGTGGGTGCAACAGCCGATGAATCCCCATATAAAACACTGACCGTTGAGGCAGAATTGAGGACACTACTTTCTAATGTCAGTCCATAATCATCTACTCCACCACGGCGCATATTGATGACCACCAGCATCTGCTCATTTTCGGTGTGACGGATGAACGCAATCACACCGCCCGCGCCTGTCTCTTCGATGAGGGTGAATTGACCAATACGCAACGCATCATGATTATTCCGTAATTGAATCAAGGTTTTATAGTGATTGAATAGGGATGATAAATCCATTTTTTGTGCCGCAACACTCACACCATTCACCGCATCACCATTGACTGGTCGCCAAGGTGTGCCTGTGGTGAATCCGCCAGTCTCTGATGATTCCCATTGCATGGGTGTGCGAATATCGGGGTCTGGCTTCACACCCGTCATGCCAATTTCTTCACCATAATATAAAAATGGCACACCGGGGAAGGTGAGTAAAATGGATGCGGCGACTTTTGCGGCATCAATATTCCCCTGAACTTCGCTCATAATGCGGTTTTGGTCGTGATTGGTGATGAAGGTTGCATATTGCCCATAAGGATAATTGGTGAGCATGGTATTGAGGGCTTCTAAGGTGCCACTTTGCACACCCAACCCAGACCCACGCACAATGCCACGGGCGAGGTCAAATTCAAATGCGAGGTCTACGGCATCGGGGATATATTGTGAGACGACATAGGCGCTATCCCACACTTCTGCGAGGATGAGGACATCGGGTTTGACACTGCGTAAATATTCTCGATATGCGGTGAGCCATTCACGGGTAGAGCGCGTATTATCTTGGGCTTCTCCTTCTGCAATGAGAAATTTCGCCGCATCCAAACGGAAGCCATCTACACCGACATCTTGTAACCAAAAGCGCCCAACCTCATACATTTCGGCGGTCACTTCTGGATTGGCATAATTGAGGTCGGGCATACCCCCTTCAAATAAGCCATAATAAAAACGGTCTCCGCCACGATGCCAAACGGTTTGTCCATCTGGACCTTGATAATTGGGATTGGTATCTTCCCACACATACCAACTATCATATTTGGGGTCGCGCTCTTTAGAGGCTTGGAACCATGGGTGTTCATCGGAACTGTGATTAATCACCATATCTATGATGACTGCAATCCCGCGCTTGTGTGCCTCAGAGACAAATTCTTTGAAGTCATCCATATCGCCATAATCGGGGTTGATGCCATAATAATCGGTGATGTCGTAGCCATGATAAGTGGGGGACGGCATGATTGGCATAAGCCAAATGCCTGTGACGCCTAAATCGTTTTTGGTATTCGGGTCGCCATCATTC
>CALDGT010001084.1 GCA_937942935.1 uncultured Chloroflexota bacterium
ATCACCGTCACAAAAGATGTGCGCCTGTGGTATAAATTGCCACGCTGGATAGATAACAACACCTACTATAAGGATTGGTCTATCCCGTTTCGCCGCCTGCGCCCGTTAATCACGGGGATGCAAACCGCGTATGTGGCGGTATTAGCGGGTGGGGTTGCCGATTTTGCCTTTAGCCCACAAGCCAGCGCCCTCGATGCCGATGCCACCAGCACCTTCACATGGGTTTGGGATGCCGATGGTGGGGTGTTTCAATCTGGCACATCTACCAGCCAAACCGTCACCTTGCGCTATTCAAGTGCAGGTCATTATATGCCCCGCGTGACGGTGACAGACAGCAACGGTGTGTCGAATTGGTTCACCTGTCATGTGTTTGTCGTGCCAGCCGATTACACCAGCGTTGTATCAACAGGTGCAGAGGGTGCGCGGATAGATTACGACATCGAGACGGGGAATAATGCCACCATCCGCTTCTTTGCGGGTGTCGAAAGTATCCCTGATTACACCTTTTGTGCGGTGTGGTCGCCGAATACCCTATCCACACCCTATGCGGGCGACATCGTATTTGTGGGCAGGCTCAGAAATGAGCAACTAGAGGCAATCCGTGACCCCATCGCCACCTATGCCCCGCACACTACCTTTCAATTAGAAGGATTCACGGCGGAATTGGGTCGGTTGTTCAATGCGGGCAAGGTGGCGCTCAAAAATGTTATCTCGCCTGCCCGCTTTGATGACATCAAAAAACTAACACCCTTGCGCGGTCTGGGATATTATTTGAGCGAACACACCACCCTGACCAACATCGCAAGCCTGACACTGGATGATTTGTCGCATACCCATCAGATTCACATTTACCCGATTGACCAAGCCAGTGTGCTTGACCAATGCCAGCGCCTGCTAAACACGGTGAATCGGGTGTTTGAATATGCCCCAACAGGCGAAATTGCCACCGTCCGCAAAGCGGTCTATCTGCCTCTTGCAGACCGTGACGCGCTGACCACCATCACCCAAATCACCTTGCGCGATATGCAGGTGAGCGCCTCTGGTGGGGCGATGTATACCCTCAGTGGGGATATGGTGAACACGGTCGGGCGGTTACGCGCTTTTGGGGGGGTATACAATGAAGCGACACGGAAATATCAGGCGTATCAAGCCATTACACCAGCCGTCGCGCCGACAGACGGGGATGATAGCGGGATGTTGAGTGAGCAAATTCTAGCATCCAACACAGTAGGGTTTACAGAACTCGGTGAACGATGCGCTCACGCCTTTGCAGAAGCCCAACCGCCCACCCTCATCACGGTGAATTTGCTCCCCAGTTATGCAGGACTCATCCCTAGCGCGAATAAATGGTACACATTCGACATCCCCGATATGACGAACAATCGCGGGGTGACATATACCGCTTCTGAACGTTGGTTGCTTCAATCGCTGGCTATTGAACACGATAACGCCACAGGCTTTCCCAGTGTGACGGGTATTTTCCGCCTAGAGACACTTGGCGATGATTACCAAACAGTGGTTTTCATCCCACCCGATACAACCGAATACACCAATCCCATCATGCCCATAGATGCGGTCTATCCCAATTTGCCCGCCGACCCGATTGCACCTTACCCCGACCCGAATCATATCCAACCAGAGGATATGCCACCTTTTTCCTCTAATGATATTGCCGATTCCACCCGTCCAACACAACCGGGTACAAATCTGGAACAACAAGAGACAGGGCTTGCAGGCATGGCTTGGGCGGGTGGCGCGGTTTATTATGTGAATAATCTCGGCACATCCGCCAATTTTGCCGATGTGACCCCCAGCACCCTAAGCGGATTCATCATCCAAGATGGCAAATTATCTCGCCACGATAACAAAGCCTTTGTCCTCGCCAGTGATGAAGCCAATGCCAGCCGATTTTTTAAGACGAATGCCTTTGGGGGTGTGGATTATGCCAGAACCGAATTAGTGGGGGATTATCGCCTCATCCGCACGACTAGCACAGATGGCGCGTTGTATCTGCTGGCGAATGCCAATCCTGCTTGGGAGCAAGTTTTCGATTTTGAGGAAAGCGCACACGCCGATTTTTTCACCATTGAACCCGCCCCCACCAACATCCAAAGTCCTGTTTATACCAGTGGGGTTGGGTATGAAAACGGGATACATGCACCGGGTAATGGCTACCGTTATAACTCAGTCCGCATCGTCACCGATGCCTTTGCTGATGCGTATATCAAACAGTTCGAGATTTTTTATGAAATCAACTCGTAAACGCTGGGCTAGTAGTATTACAGAAATT
>CALDGT010001085.1 GCA_937942935.1 uncultured Chloroflexota bacterium
CACCCGACATCCGATTGCTGTCAAGAATCTGCACATGGCACTAAACCCCGCCAAACTCAAGACAGAGGCAAAAGTCCGCAGTCAAGACACCTCATGGCGCACACTGCGTAAAATGTGGATAAATTCGCTCAAGGCATGGTATGCGATGCGCTTTAAGGTTGGGCGTTGGGGCGGATATAAACAAATTTTGGTCGAATCTACTGACCACGAAAAATTTGATGATACCCTACGCATGGTCATTAGCGGGACTGTGCAACAACGTGAGCAACTCCGCGCTTACTTAGAGGAACAACGTAAGGCGGGGAAATTGGTATATGGGATGCACACCTCTAGTCATGCGCTGATGACGTGTGTGGTATTCGATTATTTTGGCAGGCAAGTTCATTTTGTAGATGGCGCACGCGGTGGTTATACCTTAGCGGCGCGGGAGATGAAAATGCAATTGGGGGATTTGGAAAAACAAGAGGAATAAGAAGGCAATATATATAACCCTATTCGAGTCACATATATTGCCCACATATATCGGATTTTTACCGCAACATAGCACGACTAGGGGCGGTGCGTCTGAATTTGCGGATGAACTTTGGGCGATGATTTGGGATGATGTTCACAAACGCAAATGCCGATGCCAAAATTCGCAAACCAACCGCCACAAATAAAATTTGTACCAACGACAAATTCATACCAACCAACAATGACCCCAAAATAGGACCCAAGAAAATCCCAATGCCCACCAGTTGTTGATACCCATTTGAAGTCACGCTGGCATATTCACGAGGGGTACGCTCTATTAACAAGATATTCATGCCATTGGTCGCAAACAACCATCCACAACCAGAAGCAACCGCCGAAAATAATGCTAAATCGAGGCGCGTAGAAATTGCCAAAATAAATGCGGCAATGGCTGTGATAAATAAGCCATACGCGGCGAGTTTTTGCGCCCCAATACGGCGGACAAATTTATCGGTAAAATAGGCAGATGTGGCGGCTACTGCCAATTCAATCAAGCCAAATAATGCAATATACCCTTCACTTGCGCCCAATTCATTCATCAGGCGCAAGGGGATAACCCCTGCAATAATCACATACGAAATATGCCCAAACATCGCCACCAATGCCACCCAAATAAAATTGGGCATTTTCCAAATTTCCCATTGCGAAATGATGGGTCTCACTTGGTTGTCATCAGTCATCATGATAGGTTGGTCATCTGGCACTTTGACCAAATTCACATGCCACAAACTAATAAGCGATAATGCAAATGCAAATAAGAACATGACCTGATAATTTGTTGGATATGGAAAGCCTTCCAATACCACGCCAAAAAATACCGACCCAATCATCAACATGATATTCAGTGATAATGCACGCCGACTAAATAATCTGGCGACGCGCTCTTGTGGGACAGATAAGCGCATAAATTCCAAGAAGATTGCGCCAGCAATCCCTTGTGCCAATGCGGGAGCAGTCAACGAGAAGATGAGCCAAGCAGGTTGCAAACTCATTGGAAACAACGGTGTGAACGCTGGCAAGAGATAAACAAAACGGAAAAATAAGCCCGGATAGCATTGGGCGCTCACTGCGTTATTGAACTTACGTCGCCACCAACCCGTGAATAAAGTCGAAATGAGCATGACAATTCCGGGAAGTGCGACTAATAAATTAACTTCGGTGGCGGTTGCACCAACACGGATGGCATAAGCAGACGCAAACCGTGATGTTGCCGCCAAAGCGAGACCAAACCACGCAATATCCATAACTAGATGACGAAAATTCGCCTCTGCGAGGTCTACATTTTTGAACATATTGGGAGAGAACTCCTGTATAAACATGCTAAAAGAGGATGAAATTTGGTTCAATTTACATTATATCAGAATGGCACTATATCCAAAGAGACCACCTTCATTAAGCGTCGGTATATCGGTGGTTAAGCAATTCTGCCCTTCTATTTGCACACATTTCTAAACAGGGTTACAATCACAAAAGTTCATTTTCGGTTCGTATCAAAGGATACTCCTTATGATAGGTAATTCGATTTTAGAAGTCGCTATTGGGATGATCTTCATCTTTGCGTTATTGGCTGTTTTGGTGACGCAAATTAATTCACTCGTCTCTAACATATTCAATTTGCGTGGAAAAGACCTCAAAAAAGGGATTCAAACCCTCATCACCGATAATCAGATTCAAGCCAAGCTATTGGCGCATCCAATTATCAAGATGGTGAATGTCGCTGTCCCGCCCGATGCACAAATCCCCAAAGAGATGGTCAAGACCATCACCGATAAAGAAGCAGAACGGGTAACATACATCACCCCCACCGCATTTGTCGAGGCATTACTGAATATCCTCATTTTAGATTCTGATACGGTGATGTTCACCCCATTGCAAAATGCTATCAATAACTTACCCTCATCACCAGAAAAATCACGCCTACGCGAGATGCTCCAAAGCCTGCGCGAAGAATTTTCTGAAGATGCGCTCCGTAAAATGGGTATGACTGTTTATCTGCTTCAAGATGTCACCCCAGAACAACGACAATCGTTATACGATGGGATTCGGGATATTGAAGCCAATATTGGTCAAATTCGGTTCAATAGCGAGCAACTCATCCCACTCATGAATGGGATTCGCCGTGTCAAAGACCCGCGTTTTCGTGCCGCGCTCGAATCGGTGGTGGTGACAGCTAAAGATGTTGGTGAAGCCCGTCATAAATTAGAGGCATGGTTCAACGATGGCATGAATCGGGTCTCGCAATGGTACAAAGAACGGATGCAGTGGATTTCGTTGATAGTCGCGGGTATTTTGTGCTTTATGCTGAACGTGGATGCGTTGCAATTGGGGCGTACCTTGTGGGAAGACCCGCTTTTACGCGCCGAAATTGTTCAACAAGCGACCACATACGACCAATCACAATTGTTGCCTGCCATTGATACATCTGCCCCTACCCCAGAACCAACAGCGCAACCAACACCGATTGTACCAAGCAACACCACCACAACTGATGAGGTCACAGGCGAAGCAGGCGAGACTCGTGATGTCACGATTATTGACCCAAATACGGGTGAAGTATTGGTATTGCCAGCGGAAGAATCTTACTTAGCAGAAGATACTCTCACGGCGATTGTCGAAGCCCAACAAAATGCCCAAGAATCGCTTCAGATATTACTCGATATGCAATTGCCACTCGGTTGGGAATGGCAAATTGTGACGGATAATATGGTGCAAACAAGTTTGCAACTGGGGTTATCTGACCCACGCCAAAATCCGCGCAATTTATGGAACTTTGTCCAATTGGGCAATTCAAACTGGTTTGGGTTACTCATCCAAAAAATTGTCGGGATTATCGCCTCAACAATTGCCGCCGCACAAGGCGCACCATTTTGGTTTGATTTGCTCAATCGGTTGAAGAAGGGTGTAGTGTAAGGTAATTTTGGGGATATTTGATGAACACGATAGGTCGTGTTTTTATGTCATTTGTTGTAGGGGCTTGCCATGGCAAGCCCCTACCGTTACCTAATACATATTTTATTGGTCTGGTGTAGCTTCTGCGGTCATCTCTGGTTGGGGGACAATTTCGCGTGTCCATGTCATGGTGGGTTCGTCAAATGTGAAAATCGCGCCATAATAACTGACCAGCGTATGCACACCCGGATTCACCACCGCCACACTCTCCACAACACTAATTGAGCCTTCGGTGAATGTATAATGCGATTCAAAACCAATTTCGGGGTCTAATGCAAATCCCAATTGGTCGCGCAAGGCTTCATTTTCGCGCCAAACCACCCCAAATCCGCGTTTTGGTTGAATATAACCATCTGGGGCAATGATAGATGGGTCTGTCTCTGGCATCCCCTCTATCCATTCATTTTCATAAACCATCCAAGAACCGCTTTCACGGGTATCTTCGTCATAAATAAGCACCCAAATGCGGTCTACAGGTTGCAGATAAAACATGCGTCCACCCTCAAAGACTTGTTCCGCCACGATAATATCGAAACTGTTCGGACGTGGGAACGGGTCTAAGGTCGGTGTTGCATCTTGGGATAGCGGTGCTAATGGCAACCGCGCAAAACTAGGGGCAACAAGCGCCGCTAATGCCGCAATAAATAGGATTAATAAGCTAGACATAACCAACACAAAACGAGATGGCATAGTGATTTCCATCCTTTCTATGCTACTATTCGGTGTTTTTTCCACTATGACACACCCGCGCTCAAAAAACAAGCAACCGTCATGATTCCGTAGGGCAACCGTTTGAAATGTTATGGAATTGAGACAAACCGCACCCTATCTACCATCAATGCTAAGGGGCGTTCATCATTATTCATCCCTAAAGAAGAAGGGGTAATCGCCGATTCATACTGTGCGGTGATGGTAATATTTTTGCCATCCCCTATCAAATCGGCAGGAATAAACACGCTAACAGGCGTTAATCCCGCCACAGGCACCGTATAAATCCCCAACGACACCCCATTGATAAAAAATTCGGTTGGGTTATCGGCTAAAAAGGCTTGTGCCACCCATTCCATCTGATACGCCCCTGCGGGCAAATCAAGATGTAATTTTGTTTCGGGTTGTGCGCCTGTCCAACGAACAGAAATGCCAGCCACCGCTTCGGGATTATGAAATCCCATACCAATATAAAACGGGTCATTATTTGCGCCAATATCTACCACATACGCACCATCATTCATTGGTGGAATCCGTAGTGGGCAACCATCGGGGTGCCATGCCGTCCGATACACCACTGCATCATGTTCTAAAAATACAGGGCATACTAAATCGGGGTGGCTATTCAAAAATCCAAAAATTTCTTGCAGGGTGGGATGATAACGCCCAATATCTATCATATCTTGATGAATCACAATATAGCCAACTGGATATTCACTGATAATGCGCCGTAATTGCGGTTCGACTAAATCGGGATGAAGCGCCCGCCGTTGCCCCAACCAACTGAATAGCGGGTCATCTACGTTATACCCATAAAAAGATTCGAGTGGCGCACGCGAGATAAACCCATTCACCATGCGTTTCTGATGAAAAATACCATAATATTGCAATTGAACCGCCCGCGCATCATCGAATAACACCTCACCTGTGCCAACACTCATCGGCACTTCCACCACAACATACTCATAGGATTCTGCGCCCATCGTTTTGTAAAAGTGATACGGGTAAAAAGCGTCATCTAACGGGGCTGTGGCAAATAAGCGTGTATCGAATCCTAAAATGAGGATGAGTATCATCCCCATGAATGAATAAACCCAATTTTTCTGGATATGATAAACCGACCACGCAATGCCAATGAATGTCGCACCTGCCAGCAAAAAT